>JAQTSG010000034.1 GCA_028711415.1 Patescibacteria group bacterium
TTCCAAATGGCCGTAAGGTGTTTGCCAGTCATAACCGGAAGTAATCATGCTGTAATTTCCGGAATCAAAATGGTTCGGGCCCAAAAGGATTACCGTGTCATAGTTTTTTCCCCGCAAATTATAGAAAAATTCGGCGATTAAATCGGCCGCCAAGAGATGATGAGGAATTATGCCGGCAACAACCTCTTTTCCTGATAAGTCAAATTCAATTTTTTTAAACTTAAAAGCAGTTTCATAGAATTCCCAGCCAGCCGGATTTGCGGAATGGACATTCAGCCCTTCTGTCTTCGGAGTTTGGCGCGAAAAATAATGAATGGCAAAAATTAAGCCCGTGAAAAAACACAGGCTTAATATTATTAAGATTATTATTTTTAGATTAGACTTTGCCATCTTATTTAATCAATTCGGCCGACCATTTATCTCCGGCCGGCAACTGACCTTCGCCTAAGTAAGCTTTTTTCTGCCAGTCTTCATCCGATAACCGTTCTTTTAACTCGCCCGCGAATTCGTAATGATTATAAACCAGGCCGCGGGTGAGCCGCGCGCCATTCGCGTCTTTAACCGCGATAAAGGCGATAAACGGCTTCCCGGTCGCTTCATAAAGAATCTGTTTTTTGACCGCGTCCGTGTGAATATCGGCAATAATTCCCGCTCTTTTTTCCTTATCGGTAAGCTGTTCCATACCGACCGGTTCGGTTATGGTTCCTAATTTAGAGCTTATTGTCCTTAACTCTTCAAAATCGTCATCGCTGATTTTTTGGTTTAAGAGTTCTTGCTCGGCAAGTTTCTTGAAAAATTTCGCTGTCTCAATAAATGTGTCATATTTATATTCAAATTCCTGCGGCAAAACATTCCTGTCTTTTAACCCCTTTTGCGTGATTTCCGCCAAAGTTATAATTTTATTCCAGAAATCCAGATCCGGCTCCACATACCCCTTAACGACCGGCGGAATCGTTCCGGGTTCCGGCCCGCCCGCGCCCATTTCCGCGTAAGACTGCTTGGCGTAAAGCAAAGTGTCGTGTTTTAATTCCGTGTACGAGCCGAGCGCGGTTCCCAGATTCTTTTTCAGCCAGCTTTCCGTCTGCATAAAATACGGATAGCCCTCGCCATAGCCGGCCAGCAATGTTTTATAGCAATTAAGCCAGCTCCAATAAATATTTTGCGTCCAGACTTTGGCCGAGTATTTTGAAAATTCCTGTTTTAATCTCGCTAACACTTTGGCGATTATCTTATCCGATTCTCTCCCCTGCTCTTTGATTCTTAAGGGATCGTTTATCCATTCATCCAAATATTTTTTGACGATCTGGCTAGTCGGCTCTATTACCGCCATCGGCATCAAAGCGGTCGGCATGGTCGGAAGCATCTGGCCCGTTTCCGGATCCGGCTGGCCCACGCCTTGCGTCAGATTATTTATTATATAAGCGTCGGGCGTGAATCTTTGTCCCATAAAACGGAATTGCTTGATTTCTGCCAAGAGTTCGTCTCTTTTTCCGCCATCGTCATAAACGGCTAAAGCTTCGGACACGATTCGGGGAGCGGGCAGTTCTTTTTTCGCCCGATTGATGAATTCAGTCAACTTGGCCTCGTCCGTAAAACTTTCATTAGTGATATTATCGCCGTAAACTTCACCGATAAGACCGGAATATTCATAAGCGGTAAGGTCGTCCACTTCGCCGACAAAAAATTCTATCACGTCCGCCATGTCCGACCACATTTTTCCCAAATCCTCGTCCCCTGCTTTCAAGTTATTAATTTGTCCGGTCATAATTAACGCGTCCCTGGTTAAGTCCGGGCTGGTAAGAGTAAAGCCCATGCGCCCATACCACATCATCGCGATAAAATAACTTTTTAAAATATCATTCTTGGTATAATGCGATCTGGGCTTAAATTGCGAATAATCGTTTTCCAGTTCGGGGCGAAGCGGCGTAAATAACGGCGATGGCCCCTTTCCTTCCGCCTTTTGGATTAATTCCAATTCGGATTTAACCAAAGTGTAAATCTCATCGCTCAATCCAATTTCGCCGTATTTTTTTTGGTCAAGAGAAAATTTTAAATCTCCTTCCGTTTGCGCGATTAAGGCCTTATCCTGCGCTTCCATAAATTGCGCGTAAGTGGCAAAATCTTCGGGTTTTAAGGTTTTGCCGGATGTACTGCCGGCATCCAGAACTACCAGCGGAATTAAATAATAGGCGGATAATCTCTTGTATGAATCTTTTAATTTAACGTCTTCCGCGGAATTGTATTTGCTGATTGAATCTTCAAATAAGGCCTTAGTCATTTTTTTAAGCCTGGGCTGGAATTTATCCTGTTCCATTTTCTGAAAACTCCGGTCAACGAGAATGTGATATAAGTGCAGGGCCGTATCGCTCGTAATAAAAACCGCGTCATCCGGCTCGCGTTTATAAATATTGCCGTCCCCGTCCAGAATTTTGTACGTATCAACGAAATCGTCAGTATGTTGATATTCGCTCTGGTCTTTTATGATATTATTTTTGGCAAGAAAAAAACCGCTATCTTCCAAAGCCCCCTTTTGCGCGTCCGTGAAAATAATATCATCATTTTTGGTAAAACTGGCGAAGTTTTCTAATTCAGAAATCGCCACCTTAGCGGATGGCACTGACGCCTTTATTTTGTTAACCATTTCCTCAATTTGCGCGAATACCGGCTTTACCAGATTGAATTTCCAAGGACCGCTGCCGGCTTGTTCTGATTGCTCGGTCGTGTCTCCATTTTTCTGTTCCGACGTCTTCCCGTCTTTTAAAGAATAATAAGCGGAAACGGATAAAACGAGCGCAAGAACTAGAATTAAAGGAATAAAAACAAATTTATTTTTTAGATTGAACTTTCTATTTTCCCCTTCCGCAGCCAGGGGACTTTTATTAAGAGCATCTTTAAAATTCTGGCCCTTTAAATTTTTATTTTCTTCTAGCATACTTTTAAAAAATTAATCGGTTATAATTTATATTATTTTATTTTTCAAAAACAATATTATCTACCTTAGCCCCCAGTTTCTTTAAAATTTTCTTCAAAGCTTCCACCATCGGCGGCGGGCCGCATATATAAAAATGCTGATTAAAATCAGATAACTTTCGTTTTAAAAATAGCTCGTCAACCCGGCCGTTTTCATACCTTTCATCTTTCTCATCGGTTAAGGTTAAAATTAAATCCCCCGGCCGGGAATAAAACATATCTTTAAATTCTTTTTCTAAAATAATGTCTTTGGCGGTTTTATTGGAAAAAATCAATTTATTGCCAACGATTTTATTTTTGTCTTTTAAATCCCGCAAAATCGCGATAAAAGGCGTAATGCCGGCTCCGCCCGCGATAAAGACGCCCTCATCCTCGTAATGGATTGTCCCCCGAGGATCGCTTACGATTATTTCATCCCCGCTTTTAAGCTGGTGCAGTTTATCCGTTATGCCCTTATGCTCGGGATATCTTTTAATGATAAATTGGAGGATTAAATCGTTGTTGCGCGAAGTAAAAGTAAACGGCCTTAATTCTTTTTCTAGCCCTTTTCTAGCGATAGCCATTCTCGTTGCCTGGCCCGGGATAAAACTGAAATTGTCCGGTTTAGCGACAATAAAACTTTTAACATCATGGGTGACAAACTCGGTATATAAAATTTTAGTTCTATAATTCATATAACCGTAAAGGCGCGATTTTTATTTATTCATTTCTTTTTTAATTTCTTCCTGCAGGTAGGGATAGATGGCAACATCCCAGAATTCCGACATCTTTTCGTATTCTCTCTGGCAGCGCGCGGCTCTTTCCTCCGGCAAACCGTATACGCCGACAAAATCGCCATATTTTTCCGGATTACTGCCATAAACCCAGCATAAAATATTATAATAGCGCTGCTGATTCAGGGAATGCTCATCCCAGAAAGGATAAGTTTCCGCGTCTATTTGCGAGCTGGTAATGTAAAACATATTAGCGCCGGTTATCGCCGCCCTGGCGCCGTCTTCGCCTAAACTTGCCAAAACTACGGTTGAAAGCTGGTCAGCCACATCCTCTTCTCTTCCCGAGTAAGTTAAATCATAAATATCAATCAGGCCATGCCCTAATTCATGGAAAAGAATAAAAAAAGTGGCATCCGTTACCGCTTTGTCCAATTCGTCTTCTGTGTTAATAAAGTAGGCGAAATTATAAGAAAAATCTTCCAGCAATTCATCGCACAAAACTATTTCCTTACCTTCTAAAGTATAATAAGCGTTGACAAAACCGCACTCCTTAAAAGTAATCGGAAAATCCTGCCGCAGTTTCAGCAACAGGTTTAAAAAACTGGCTATATTTTCAAAAACGCTTGAATTTTTTATTAATTCATTCAGTCCCGCGTATTTCGGATTCTGCGTTTCGCCGTAAATAATTTTAAAATCGCCTAAATCCGAAAGAACGGCCTCTTCTTTCACTTCTTCCTTGACGGACGCCGGCGCTTCAGGGGCGGCCTCTTCTTTCACTTCTTCCTTGACGGACGCCGGCGCTTTATTAGAACCAGAATCTTTATTTCCCCTTAACGCCTCTATCTCATTTTTAAGTTTATCAATCTCCTGCTGTTGGACGCTATTCGTTTCAGAATCCGGTTTTTTCGGCTTATCTTCTTTTAAGAAACAACCGGCTAAAGCAAGACTGGCTATAAGCAATAAAATAATGATTTTATTCATAAATAATTTTATAATTCGCCATTAAAACTCGGCCATAGTTTTCTGGCCAAAGGGCTGCGGCGGCCTCTGATTTTATTATAACATAAACAACAAAAAAAATCAGTCACGCAAAAAGCGCAAGCGCTCCGCGTGGCTTACGCAAAATATCGCTTTAGCTGCGCCACAAAAATAATCCCGCCCTTCGCGAAGGGCGGGATTATTTTTGCTCCCGAGGCAGGATTCGAACCTGCGACATCCGCCTTAACAGGGCGGCGTTCTACCGCTGAACTACCCGGGAATTAAATTAATATAAAATTTTTTTACTTTCACTACCCCATACCCTCGGAAAAATTTTAAAACCCGGCTCTTGGTCGGGTTGTTGCTATTTTTCACGATTAACCTGCCCGACCATCAAGCCAAGTTATTGTTATTGTTGTTATTATTCGTTTTTTTAAATTCAGATACCATAATTCTCTCGCCGGCCCGCTTCGCAGCGAGGCGAACCGGCGAGGCAGGTAAAATTCGTAGTAATTATTAATAGCAATATCTATTTTAGCAGAAATAACGTCTCCTGCCAAGACCGATAAAAATCACCCTGTTTTTACTACCTTACTAAATATGATACTGGCAGAAATAATTTATTATATTCTTTTCCTCCATCTCTAATTTAGCGCTTACTTTCAAATTTTTCAACATTTTTAAATCATTAGCAGCGACCGCCCTTAATAATTTAATGCCATCATCAGAAATCGCCAAAACATCACTGCCTCTTTTGCTTGAGCATTCCTTGCCTATTAAACCGCCCTGGCTTAAGCTAAATAAATTTTTCTCTGGTGTAATTTTGTTATTGCAAATAACACAATTATATAGTTCTGGCCTATAGCCCGATTGCGCCAGTATTTTAAAAATAAAAAAAGAAGCCCATAAATCGCCGTTAACTTTTAATTCTTGGCTGTCTAAAATTTCCAAAAAATCTTTCAGCAGAAAAAAAATTTCTTTATCCGCTTCTTCCGCTTTTACCAGTTTATTAAAAAAATTAACCGCTTTCCCGGCCGCGGCTAATTTAGCCAAATCCCCTTTTATATTAGGAAAGCAATTCTTGCTGGAAGCGGCGCCGATATAATCAAATTGCTTGCCCGCCACCACCATAATTTCGGCTAAATTAAACGGCTCAAGATGGGCCGCCAGTTTTGATTTTATCTTTTTTACGCCCCGGGCCACTAAATCTAATTTTCCCCTGTCTTCGCTATAAACCGTTGTCCGGCTGTCGTACTCCCGAAAATCCGTTCTATTTAAAATTATGGTTTCTGTGCAATATGTCTCTTCCATAAGTTCAACATGTTCGTTAATTTTTAAACCTTTGGGTGAACTATTAATGCCTGCCGCAATACGATCCCGCTTAGCGGGAGAAGCAGGCGGGCGAATACTTTAGCGATTTTAAACATTACCAGGGGAATGCGAATACCGCAAATACTTATTAGCATTATTCGCAATTTGTGGATTAGCATTTATTCGCGGATTCGCATTGTTTCTTGTCTAAATAATTTTGTAAAATAAGCATCGCCGCTATTTCATCTCGGCCAGCTTTTTCTTTTTTATTCCCGGGTAAAGCGTCAGCCGCTTTAGAAGTAAGCCGCTCATCAATCGTTTCCACGGGAATATCAAGCTGGCTCTTTAGTTTAGATAAAAAATCCAAAAACTCATCTGACATCCGATCCCGCTCAGCGGGAACATCCGATATCTGACATCCGGTGTCCGCCATCCTCAAGGGTTTCCCCGCAACAACCATATCAATTTTTTCTTCCTTAACAATCTTCTTTATTTCCTCAATTCCGCTTACAGTTTTATATGGCGTTGCCAATTTAGTTTCATTATCGCCCAAAGCTAAACCAATCCTCTTCTCTCCCCAATCTACTCCTAAACATCTAATAATTTTGAATTTTGAATTGTCATTTTGCATTTTGATTTTTGAATTTTGAATTGCCTTTCCTTTATGTTTAACTAAAACAAATAAAATTAAAGAGCTGTAATTACCAAATACCCCTCTTCCATTACCGCTATCGTATGCTCAAAATGGGCGGAAAGACTCCCGTCAGCGGTTAAAATCGTAAAGTCGTCAGGACTGGTTTCTACTCTCCAGCCGCCTAAGTTAACCATGGGTTCAACCGCGATTACCATCCCCGGTTTTAAAACCGCGTTCTCCAAGCTCTTTTCCGGAATTTCGTAATTTGGCACCCGCGGATCTTCATGAACATCATAGCCGACTCCATGCCCAACTAATTCCCGCACCACGGCAAATCCCTTGCTTTCGGCGAATTGCTGGACTGTCCGGCCGATGTCATTTATCGTATTCCCCGGCTTTATTTTCCTGATAGCCAATTCTAAGGATTCACGAGTCACGGCGATTAACTCGGCCGCTTCTTCTTCTATCTTACCCACCCCCAAAGTAATCGCCATGTCCGTGTAATAGCCATTTTTATTTTTTCTATATGGGTACTCCATACCTAAATCAAGACCGATAATATCCCCGTCTTCTAAAATTCTTGCTGGTAAGGCCGGAGCGTGGACAATTTCATTATTGATAGAAGCGCATAAAGCGGTTGGGTATGGCTTGTCATCCAAAAGGGATTGGTAGCCTTTAAAAGAAGGCCGGCCGCCGGCTTGCTTAATTAAATTGCAGGCCATTTTTTCTAAATCAGCCGTTGTAATTCCCGGCTTCACTTCTTTAGCCATTTTATAGAGGATACTTGCCAAAATTTTTCCTCCTTCCCGCAGTATTTTTATCTCTTGCTTACTTTTTATTGTAATCATAAAAATATCAAAACAACTCTACTCCTTATGGTTTAATTTGAATGCCAAATTTGTAGTCCCGCTAAGCGGGATAGTTAAAACCCCGGCCTCATTCCGCCGCTGGCGCCGGGAAGAGGTGAGGAAGGTGGAGGTGAAGCGGGTTTGTCAGTATCCTGACCGGCAAAGCCAGTGGAGTTTGTTTTAAGGCCAAAACGACCAGCCGCTGTTCCTCTTACTCCATTGCCAACCCGGCCCAATACTCTGTCCGCTCCCGGCCTGGTTCCCGCGCCTTGAAGACCAAATTGATATCTGGATCCCCTAACTTCTTTCGCGGCCTGACCTGCTTCATAACTCCGCCTGGCGGCTAAAATATTTCTCTTTATCTGTTCCGGGCTCGGCCCTGTCTCTTTGTCTTTACCTAAAATCTTACTCATTATATTTCTCCTTCTATTTGGGTCATAACCTTCGTCCTTAAGTTTTTCCTCCATCTGCCTGGAGCTAAAACCGCCGCTGCCAGCGGCCCTAGCATACTCTCCCTTTTCTACCACTCCACGCTTGAAGACGCTACTTTTAGCCCCTTCAATTACGCTTCTTCTAAAAGGATTAATCATATTTTTATAAAAAATAATTAAAATTATCTTCTTTTATTATATCACGAACTCCCCTTAAAACAAAAGACCCATAAGGGTCCATTTTTGTTTTCTTGCTTTCTTGTTTTTTTGAAGTCCTACATTCCCTCGTATTCCCTCATTGTCATCTGCGCTTCAATCTGCTTAACCGTTTCAATAACTACCGCCACCACGATTAAAAGCGAAGTGCCGCCAATAGCTAAAGATTGCATGCCGGTAAAATACCGCATAATCAAAGGCAAGATCGCGATAATTCCCAAAAACAGGGCCCCGACAAAAATAATTTTGTGCGTGGTGTTAGCTAAATACTGGCTGGTATGGCTGCCCGGCCTGATACCGGGAATAAAACCGCCCTGCTTCTGCAGGTTTTCCGCAATTTGGGTCGGATGAAAAATAACCTCCGTATAAAAATAAGTGAAGCCAAAAACCAGAATGAAATAAAGAATCGCGTAGAATAATTGATTATTAAAAATGCCTATAGTCCATTCGGCAAGATTAGCAATCCAGGCCGTCCTGGCATGAATGAAAAACTGGGCGATCATTGACGGAAATATAACCAAAGAAATGGCGAAAATTATCGGGATAACGCCGGCCATATTGACCCGCAAGGGCAAATGGGTGCTGGTTCCGCCGTACATTCTATTACCTCTCACCTGACGGGCGTATTGGACCGGAATGTTTCTCTGGCCTTCATTGATAATAACTACGCCGATAACGGTAACTAAAGTAATTATCGCGAACCCGATTAAAATAAAAAGTTGGGTCGGGTCAAAAGTAACAATCGTTTGCTGAACTATCCGCGGCAGGTCGGCAACGATGCCGGCGAATATTAAAAGGGAAATGCCATTGCCGATTTTTTTCTCCGTTATTAATTCGCCCAGCCACATTAAAAAGATGGTGCCGGCCGTTATGGTAATTATCATGGCGGAAAGATCAAAAGCGCTCACCTCGCCTAAAATACTGTAAGAAGACCGGCGCAAAATGGTAATCATGCCGTAAGACTGGGCAACGGCTAAAGGTATAGTCAACCAACGCGTCCACATATTGATTTTCTGCCGGCCGGATTCCTCTTTCTGCATTTCTTCCAAAGCCGGAACGATCATAGCCAGAAGCTGGAAAATAATGGAAGAAGTAATATAAGGAGCGACGCCCATCATGACAATGGAAAAATTCTGCATGCCGCCGCCGGAAAATATGTTCATCAGGCCCAAAATCTGGTTGCCGGCAAAAACATCCTTTAGGGCGGCAACGTTTACCCCCGGAATCGGGATATGAGCGGCAAACCTAAAAATAGTAAGCATAGCCAAAACAAAAAGTATATTTGTCCGTAGGTCCTTTATTTTCCAAATTTGTATAATTTTTTCAAACATTTGTTTCATTTTATCGCTTGCCTATGCCGGCGAACTTTATTGTTTTTGTGTTTTTGTGTTTTTGTGTGCTTCAACCCCAAGCTGTTTTCTCACGCTTTTACTAACCTTCACTCCTTCAAATTTAATATCCTTTATTTTTAACTCGTCGCCACCTAAAACTTTAACTGGCAATTCTATTGTACCAATTAATCCTTTGGCCAGCAATAATTTCGGGGTAATTATCGCTCCGTCCTTAAAATTATTATTTATCTCCCGCAGGCTTACTACCTGATTTTTCGGCTTTTCGGATTTAAAACCCCTTACTTTCGGAGTTTGCAGTAATTGTTTTTTCATCCCCAGCCGTTTCAGGCCGCTTACGCCCGAGCGAGATTTTTGCCCTTTCTGGCCGCGGGTGCTATAAGTGCCGTGACCGGAAGAATTTCCCCGGCCGACTCTTTTTCTTTTTTTCGTCGCTCCTTTATTCGGACCGATGTTATGTAATGATAACGGCATAATAATATAAAAAATGAAATATAAAATATAAAAAATTACTTCTGATTTTCTTTGCTATTTTTTAAGTTCCGCTCGCCACCGGCTTCTTCTTTCTTGCTTTCCCCGCCCCGCTTGCCACGCTCTTGCGATGGCTCCAGCGGTGATTGCCTTTCCACTCTCTTTATTTTTTTCAGAGCCTCAATCGTACATATGGCGTTGTTGATCTTATTGTTGGTTCCCAAAATTTTAGCGGAAACGTTATGGACGCCGGCCAGCTCCAGAATAGTTCTTACCACTCCGCCGGCAATGACGCCCCGTCCCCGGCGGGCCGGTTTAAATAAAATCTTGGCCGCGCCGGCTTTGGAGTAGATTTCATGAGGTATGGTTTCGTTTACTGTCGGGACTTCAACCAAATTTTTCTTGGCTTTATTTACGGCTTTATTTACAGCCATAGTGACATCCGCGCCTTTACCCAAACCAACGCCCACCCTG
Source organism: Patescibacteria group bacterium (assembly GCA_028711415.1). Taxonomy (GTDB): domain Bacteria; phylum Patescibacteriota; class Patescibacteriia; order Patescibacteriales; family JAQTRU01; genus JAQTRU01. The sequence continues at coordinate 10,396 of JAQTSG010000034.1, forward strand.
TTTTTCCCGTCGCCGATAGCCACGCACGCGCGGAAATTCATCCTCTTACCGCCGGCCATAACGCGGGTCACCCTGGCTATGTCTAAAACTCTCTGTTCAAATTCGTCTTTTCTGTCTTCCCTTTCTCTGTCCCCTTTTCTGTTTTTCTTCATTTTCCGTCCTTGGCTGCCGCCTGTCCTCTTCTCTGAAAATTTCCTCTCCGGAGAAAAGTCATTTTTCTTGACTTCTCCCGTCTTCTTCTCTGTTTCAATTCCAAGACCAGCCGGTTTTTTTTCTTCCGGCTCATTGCTCTTTTCTTCTTCAATTATCTTTTTTTCCTCTGACATGTCTGTTATTTTATTATTTTATTATTTTATTTCTAAAATTAAAACTCAAGGCCGCCTTCTCTCGCGCCTTCGGCTAAAGCTTTAACCCGGCCATGATATTTATAACCGCCGCGGTCAAAAACAACTTGTTTTATCTTTTTGGCCGCCGCTTTCTTCGCGACTAATTTTCCCAACTCAAAACCGATATCTTTCTTAGCGGACTTGCTATTTTTTCCGGTTTCCAAATCTCCCCCCGCTATTTCTCGGCTGTGAGCGCTAACTAAAGTCATCCTCGCCTCATCGTCAATTAGCTGGGCATACATACCGCGGTTTGACCTGAAAATACTCAAACGCGGACATTTTTTTGTCCCGGCCACTTTCGCCCGCACTCTCCTGTGCCTTACCTCGCGCCCTATATTTTTTCCTTTATTTTCACTCATAAGTTTATTCTTTAGCCGCCGCTTTTCCGGCTTTCCTCCTTATTATTTCACCACTGTACTTAATGCCTTTGGCTTTATAGGGGTCGGGAATTCTGAATTTTTTTATTTCCGCGGCCGTTTCCCCGACTAATTTTTTATCAAGGCCTTTCAGGGTGATAACATTCTCCGCCACGCTCCCCGTTATCCCTTCAGGTAAATCATACTCAACCGGATGAGAAAACCCTAAGTTAAGAATTAGCTTGTTTCCGTTCATAGCCGCGCGATAACCGACACCGCTTATTTCCAATTTTTTCTCAAAACCTTCATTGACGCCTATTACCAAATTATTAATAAGACTTCTATATAATCCCCATAAAGATTTCTCTTTTTTCTCCTCGGTATTTTTAATGCTTACTTTTATTTCGCCGTCTCCTATTTCCACTTTAACTAAATTATTCAGCTTCTCCTTTATCTCGCCCTTAGGCCCTTTCACAACAATAAAACCACCCTCAATTTTAGCTTGAGTTCCGGCCGGAAGTTTAATTGGCAATTTTCCTAATCTGGACATAATTATTTCGCGTAACGCATATCGCGTAACGCATAACTAGTTATAAGTATTCTCAAATTTTTAAGCTATTTAACATTCCCACCGCATGCCACACATTTCACGTTATGCGTTATGTGTTATGCGATATGCGTTAATATATTTCGCAAAGCACTTCCCCGCCAATGCCTTTCTTTCTCGCTTCTTTATTGGTCATTATTCCTTGTGGCGTAGAAATTATCGCTATGCCTAAATTATTTAAAACTCTTGGCAACCGGTCTTTTTTGGCATAAACCCGCAAACCGGGCTTGCTCACCCGCTTCAGGCAGCTAATAGCCGGCCGGCCGCTTTTTTTATATCTTAAAACAATCTTTAATTGATCAAAAATATAACCGCCATCTTTCTTGTCTTTAGAAGAATTTCCTTTTACAACTTCCGTCTTCCCCACCCAACCTTCTTCTTCTAAAATCTTTGCCACGGCAAATTTTACTTTGCTCATAGGCAAAACCACCTCATTCTTCCCGACCGCGGAAGCATTTCTTATTCTTGTTATCATGTCAGCGATTGAATCAACCATAAAATAATATAAAAATATAAAAATAAAATAATATAGAAATTGTCGGAGTTATTTCCTGCCTGCCGGCAGGCAGGTATTATTTTGTTATTTTATTATTTAATAATTACCAAGATGACTTTTTTATCCCCGGCAAATCTCCATTATCGGCCAATTCCCGAAAACAAATCCGGCATAAACCGAAATCGCGCATAAACCCATGGTTACGGCCGCAACGCCAGCAACGCCTTACTATCCTGGTGGAAAATTTCGGTTTTCTTTTCGCTTTCGCAATTAACGCTTTTCTCGCCATATATTTCGTTTAATTTCTTTTATTTTCGTCCCCCTCTTGTTTAAAGGGAAATCCCATTATTTTTAATAACTCTAAACTTTCTTCCTTGTTCTTGGCGGTAGTGGCAATAATAACTTCCAACCCGTGAATATTCTCAATCGAATCGGCAGAAATCTCCGGGAAAGCTATGTATTCCTTAAAGCCAATGGTTAAATTTCCGGTCTTATCGATTGACTTTTCCGCCAGACCGCGAAAATCCCTCACCCGCGGCAGAGTGATATTTATCAGTTTCTCAACAAAATCATACATCCGGTTTCCCCGTAAAGTTACTTTAGCCCCGATAATCATGCCTTCTCTGATTTTGAAAGCGGAAATCGCTTTTTTAGCTTTTGCCAAAACGCATTTCTGCCCGGTAATACTGGCTAAGTTTTTCGTGACGTTATCGATGTAAGCACTGTCTTTGCTGAAACGACCGAAACCGACATTAACTACTACCTTATCAAGTTTCGGCACCATAAAAATATTTCTATAACCGAATTTTTCTTTCATCTTAAGCGCTATTTCCTTTTTGTATCTTTCTTTTAATCTCATAATTTTCCTTTTTTAATCTATTTCCTGACGGCATTTCTTGCAGATTCTAATTTTTTTTCTTTTCTTTTCCGCGCCAACAATTAATTCTAAATATTTAAAACCAACCCGACCCGCTTTTCCGCATTTCGGGCAAACCAAAGCGACTTTAGCCAATGGCAACGGCGCCGGGAACTCAATCCTTTGGCCTTTTTCTCCCTGTTTTCTCGGCCGCATATGCTTTATCAATAAATTCAAACCTTCCACGCTTACCTTATCAAAAACAGAAAAAACCTGTAAAACCTTTCCGATTTTGCCCTTGTCTTTGCCTGATAAAATTTTTACCTTATCACCTTTCTTTATTTTCATAATCAATCCTATAAAAGTTATAAGTCAATTGTTAATTGTCAACTGTTAATAGTTATTACAGCACCTCCGGGGCGAGTGAGGCAATCTTAAAAAATCCTGCCCGCCTTACTTCTCTGGCTACCGGGCCAAAAATCCTTGTCCCTTTCGGCTCTCCTTTATCTTTATCAATAATAACGCAAGCGTTGTCATCAAACCGCAGGTAAGTCCCGTCTTTCCGCCTGATTTCTTTTTTTGTCCTTACAATAACGGCGCTTACCACATCGCCTTTTTTAACAGCGGCATGCGGCGTAGCCTCTTTAACGGCGGCGGTGATAATTTCACCGACTCCGGCATAACGTTTTTTATATCCGCCCAGAACTTTAATACACATAACTTTCTTCGCTCCGGAATTATCGGCTACTTTTAATTGTGTCTGCACTTGTATCATAATTAATTTAAAATGCAAAAATCAAAATGTAAAATATTTGTAATTATTCCGTCCCGCCCGCTGGCGGGACTCCATAATTTTTAATTTTGATATTTAAATTTTTAATTATATATCACCCGACATCTCTTATCTTTGCTTATCGGCCGGCATTCAACAAAAACTACTTTATCGCCTTCTTTATACTGATTTTTTTCATCATGCACTTTATATTTCTTGCTGGCGATATATCTTTTCCCATATTTAGAATTCTTCTTGGACCGGTCTATTCTTACGACAATCGTCTTATCCATTTTATCGCTAACAACCACGCCACTAAACCTTCTTTTTACAGCGGTTTTTTTCTGGTTTAAACCATTTTCCTTCTCTTCTTTTTGATTTTTTTTCTCCATATAATTATTTTATTTCGCCTTCTTTTCAATTCTTAAACTATTTAATAAAGTAAGAACGCGGGCAATCGTCTCTTTCGCCTTTCTTATTTCCCGGACATTTTTTAACTGCTTATTAGCGTCTTTAAAACCCAGGTCCCTTATTTTGTCCCGTTTTTGGACTAAAATTTTCTGCAGTTCTTTTTCCTCTTTATTTTTTTATTTTT
>JAQTSG010000035.1 GCA_028711415.1 Patescibacteria group bacterium
GCCTCCGCCGTCTGCTCGTCACAAAATACCCCTGTTTTCCCTTCAATTACAGTTTCGGTCGCTCCGCCTTTGCGGAAAGCGATTACAGGCCGGCCACAAGCCATCGCTTCTATGACGGTAATGCCAAAATCCTCTTCCTGCGGATTTAAGAATGCCTGGCAATGGCTATATAACTCCGCTTTGGCTTTATCATCAACTCGGCCCAAAAATTCAATATTTTTGCTTCCACCAGCTATTTCTTTAAGTCTTCTTAAATCAACTCCGTCCCCGAAAATTTTAAGCCTTTTGCCCATTTTTTTAAACGCTTCCACCGCAATGTCCACCCGTTTATAAGGAGCCAGCCGGCCGCCAATCAAAAAATAATCTTCCTGGCTTTCGGAAATATGAAACTTTTCAATCTCGGCCGGCGGATAAATTACGGCCGCTTCCCGCCGATAATACTTTTTTATTCTCTTCTTTATGTTCTCCGAATTGGCGATATAAATATCTACCCGCTCGGCCGCCTGGCTGTCCCATAACCGGACGTAATTTAAAATCAGAGAAATTATCTTTTTTAGATATTTATTGTATTTAAGCTCATTTATATATTGATGGGTATAATCCCAAAGATAACGGGTCGGCGTATGGCAATAGCAAATATGCAAAGTGGAAGGAGAAGTAATCACCCCCTTGGCAAAAGCGCTCGTATTAGAAAGCACTAAGTCATACTTTCGCAAATCAAAAAACTCCACGGCCATAGGCATAAACGGCATATACCATTGGTAATGCTTTATCCCGCCGGGGAGTTTCTGGATGATAGAAGTTTCTATGTGGCGGTCTTTAAAATACTTATCAGCGTTTTTCTTTTCGTAAAGCAAAGTATAAATCGGCGCTTCCGGAAACATCTCCGCCAAAATTTTTAAAACTCTTTCCGCGCCCCCGTCCTGGGCTAAATGGTCATGAATCAAAGCTACCCGCATTTTTTTTACCTTAAGAGTTAATTGTTAAAAGTTAACTGTTAATTGTCATCTCTCTACTCCGCCTTCCTCGGCCTAAAGATTGCCAGCGGCGTCCGCAATAAAATAGATAAATCAAGAAGTATTGACCAGTTTTCAATATAATAAGTATCCAGTTTTACCTCATCCTCAAAGCTTAGGTCGCTGCGACCGGAAATCTGCGCGAGTCCCGTAATTCCCGGTTTAATGTTTAAAACTTTCTTGTGGTGCCGTTCATATTTAGCCACTTCGCGCGGCTGGTGCGGCCGCGGTCCGATTAAGCTCATGTTTCCAAATAAAACATTAAAAAATTGCGGCAATTCGTCTATGCTCCACCGTCTTATAAATTTTCCTACTTTCGTTATCCGCGGATCATCGGCGATTTTGTAGACCGGGCCATCTTTAGTATTCCTTTCTTCTATTAATTTCTTCTCCAGTTCTAAAGCTTTCTCCCTCCCATATTCCTCACCCACGCAATATTGAACCAGCATTGACCTGAATTTAAAAAGTTTAAATATCCCATTCCGACTCACTCTTTCATTTTTATAAATTACCGGCCCTCTTGATTCCAGTTTTACCAATAAAGCCGTCAGAAGTAAAATCGGGCTAAAAAGGAGAATAAAGAAAAGGGAAAAAACAATATCAAAAATTCTTTTAATAATCCGGCCCCAACCTTCTAGGGGCGTTTTTTTAACCTCCACAATAGGGATGCCGGCGATTTCCGCCACCTCGGTTTTTAAAACTTTTGTTCCCAATAAATCGGCCGCGTATTTAAAGGTAAGATGGCGCTCATCGGCAAAATCAAACAAGCGCAAAATTTCCGGCTTAGTTAAATTCGGGTCGCTTTGGATTATTTCGTCTACCTCTTTCTCGCCCTGGCAATAGGTTTTTAAAAATTCAGATAGCTCCTCGGCCGCTTCAATGCTAAAGTTGCGCAGACGCTTTACGATTTCATAGCCGGACTTCTTATTGCGGAAAGATTCGCGGACCAAGGTATCGGTCGTCTGGCTATTACCGACTAAAATTATTTTATGGACACCGATGCCGAAAGAAAAAAGAATTCTTTGTAAGCCCCTGATTAAAATCCGGGAGAAACTTACATAGAAAATAGCCAAAATCCAGCCGGCTAAAACAATAAAACGGGAATCAAATAATTCCCGTCTGACAAAAATTAAAATTACTATCAACATTAAACCGGTAGAGCAAGCGAGCACCACCCGATAAAGCTCTTTTATTAATCTTCTGGCATCTTTAATATTATAAAGCCCGGCTAAAGCAAAAATAATTATCCATAAGAAAGCGATTAAGAGAACTATCTTAAGATAATAAGGAAAAGGCAGATTGAAAATAACCGGCCTTATCCCCGTCGTAAATTCGGAAAAACGGATATAATAAGCGGAAACGGCGGCCAAAACTATCATTAAAAAATCTAAAGGCACCAGCAAAAAAGTAAAAATTAATTCACTACGTTTCATAACGCATAACGCATAACGCATAACGCATAACATAAAAACGTTTTAATTATAAAACGTCTAGTGTTACACTTTCGCGTTTATGCGAAAATAAATTCCACTAATATCAGGGCAAGCTGTAAGCCGGATTCTGTTCCGCCTCCGCCGGTTGGCGGATGGCAGAAATAGTCATCTATCTAGCCCCGCAATTGCTCGCGGGATCAAGCGAGCCACTTTTTTCCACTTCGCTAAAGCTTCGCGGAACAAGCATCTTTCGACGGCTTGTCCAGCGTAGCCACACGTAGTGTGGCGAAGTTGGATTTGCTCTTGCTTCAGGCAGGGTTTACCGCGTCACTCTGTTGCCAGAGGACGATCTAAGTAGCGTAAATTAAATGGATATCCAAAATCAATTTACACATCCCAGAACTTTTCACGTTTGACCAATGCCCCGCATTAAAAATTTAAAATTTATCACCGCCGCAGCGGGATCCCGCCCACATAAATAATAATAAAGTGGCGGGAAAATTTAAAATTTCAATGCGAAGCATTGATTAGTATGGTCTCTGTGGCACTTTCCCTAAGATTACTCTCGGCGGGAGTTACCCGCTGCCTTTTTTATGAAGTCCGGACTTTCCTCCCGCCCAAGTTTTTTGGGCGATTGACTATCCGCTTACCCTGATATTATTGAAATTTAAAGGACCAATATACGAATAACATAGCACCGGATAACTTAAAAGTCAATAAATTTACTATATTATGTTTAACTTTAGCCAAATTTTTTAAAAATGACCAAATTCAAAAATATTGACAGATTACAAATTATATGATATAAAGGAATGTTAAACATGCACCTTCACAAACCGAGAATAAAAAACTAAATTCAAATAAATAAGAAGGAGGTTGGTCATGCAGACCGACATGCATCATTCCCTCGTCTACTTTCTGGCCAGGGCGATTGGATTTTACCCCTGGGCAGCCAGATTAATCGCCCACTCCTCGCAGAATGTTGACTTTGTGGAGTGCAACGATTTAGTGCCTGCCGGCAGATTTCTTGTCAACATGATCGGCACGTCCCACAAACCGCTTGACCTGAAAATACTCAAGACCCAAAAAAGGCCGAGGCCTTGGGCCGAGTTTCACTTTCTGCCGAACGGCAAAGATTCTGGTGATCCTTACGAGAGGATGAGATGCCAGAAAGACGGAGTCTTAATCCCCTTGTTACTTGACAATGTCCTTCTTTACAAGAGTGAACCGTTTTTCCTGCATCTTGCCGGTATCGCTCTTCACGCCTTATGCGATTCCTATTCCCACTGGGACTTCATCGGCTTAAGCCATGAGAGCAACAAAATCAGAAACAACTCGCTCAAAATTGAGGGGCTGTCCAACTCCGTCAATGAACAAATCAGAAATTCTTTAAAAAGTTTCTGGGAAAAAATCCAGGGATCAATTGCCCAAACCATTCCGGTCGGCCACTGCGCCTTAGGCACTTTGGCGGATGTCCCCCATTTGCGCCTTGAATATGAAACCGAGGACGGACGCACGGTTGTGAGGGATAATATCGAGGATTTTATCGCCGCCGCTCTTAAGGTCTATGAATTCCTGATTCGTGTATCCGAAGCCAGCGCCGCCTATGAGGACCCGGCGAGCAAGTGCCAAAGCTGGGAGGACTTAGCCCCGACAATCGGAGAACTCATTTCCAAAGAAGGTTCACTTAATGAAAGGGTGAAAAACTGGCGGCAGGCGATAAGATCCGGAGAATATTTTCCGGTGACATCCGAGGATAAACGAATCTGGTATACCCCTGAAACTTGGGGTCTTAACCAGCTCGTTGCCCGGCTTAAGAAGGGTGAAGATCCCAATTATTGCAACCCCCTTCTCTTTAACCGGGCCGCTCACATCCAGGAAAGATTTATCCTCCAGGAAATGCGCAATCGCGGCCTTATTCTCGGCTAAATAAAAAACACGGCGGAACTGCTAGTCAGCTCCGCCGTTTTCTTTTTAAAAAATCTTTGACAAAAATAAGTAAAAATGCTAATGTAAAAAGTTGTCCTTTTCCACATCCCATATTCCGAATTCAAAAAAATTAATCCATATATCAAAATCGTGAGGAGTTGACTATGGCTGCGATTATGATGGTGCCTGGACTTTTCGGCAACAAAGATGTTTGGAGCAAAGTCCAATCTTTCTTTGAAAGATTCGGATTCAAATGTTTTCCCGTTACCCTCCCCCTTAGGGTAAAATTTGCCGAAACTCCTAACCCGAAATTAGGGGAAATAGGCGCAGAGGATGATATAAAATTCCTCCTGACGCAGGTTGCCGAGATCAGGAAAACTTTAAAATCAGGCGACCCTTTCATTGGCATGGGGTATTCGCGGGGCGCCCTTCTCCTCCTGATGCTTCAGGAAATTTTTGCCGAAAGAGGAGAAAAACTCTTTAGCAAAATCGTCATGATTACGCCGGCTCCGCCCAAGGGAATCTGCGCTTTGAGCCGGGCGACCATAAAAGCGTATTTAGGCATCAAACCGCTTTGGCGGTTTTGGAAGAAGCCGGTAAGGCGGGAATTCGCCGGTATGGCCAAAGCCGTTATGGAGGACTTGATGCCCCAGGCGGACAAAAAAAATCTTTTTGGAGATTTTTCTTGGGAATCAGGGCGGGTGATTCTTGAAACTCTGCTCTTTCCTCCGAAGATTGACCCGACGAAAATCAATTGCCCGGTTCTGGTTATGGCCGGCACGTATGACCTTTTGATCCCTCCCCGTGTGGCCAGAAAAATTGCGGCCATGTTTTCCGCGGAATATCGTGAGGTCAAAGGGACTCACTTCGCCTTAAAAGGCTCAGCCCGGAAAAGAATGTGCCAAATCATCATGGATTGGATTTACGACATATAAACAAAACCCCCTCTCGCAATAAACACGCGGGAAGGGGTTATTTTTTTTATCTAAAAGTTATCTATTTCTTTATTTTCTCCATCAATTTCATATAGAATTCCAGATTATTTAAACTCGCCAGTTTGGCTCCCAAAGGTTCTTTTAATTTAAATAAATAATGCAAATACGCTTTTGAATATTCCCGTAGTTCGGGCAATTTGCTTTCCGGATTAATCGGACTAAAATCTTTAGAAAATTTCGCATTATTAATATTTATCGTCTGATAAAATTTATTTGCATTTCTGGATTTCAGATTTTTTTGAAAATTGAAAATTGAAAATTGAAAATTGCTTTTTCTTTGAAAAAAAAGTTTCCCATGCCTTCCTTCCCGTGTCGGAATCACGCAATCAAAAATATCCCAACCCATAGCAGCCGACCGGATAATATCTTCAGGCAGGCCTATGCCTAAAGCAAAGCGGATTGAGTCTTTTGGAATTAAATCAGCCGTAAATTGCAAAACTTTTCCTAAAAATTTCCCGTCTTTATCAACCGGCCGGGCGCCAAAGCCATAACCAGAAAACCCAATTTTTATTAATTCTAAAGCGCAGTGTTTTCTTAAATCCAATTCAGCTCCGCCCTGGATAACGCCAAATAGTAAAGGCCTCTCCTCTGTTTTCATCTTTCTCTTCTTAACTTGCCTGTCATATTCAGCTCCACACCTAGCAGCCCAGCTAATTGTCCGCTTAACTGATTTTTCTAAATCAGGCCGGCTAAATTCATTGGGCGGGCAATCATCAAGGCAAACCATCATATCAACCCCCAAAGCAAATTGGATCTGGATAGATTTTTCCGGAGTTAACTCATGCTTTGAACCGTCCAGGGGAGATTTAAATCTCGCCCCCTGATCAGTAATTTTCCCCATCACCGGATTTTTGTGGATTAAAGAAAAGACCTGAAAACCGCCGCTATCCGACAGGATCGGCCCGTTCCAGTTCATAAAATTATGAATGTCACCTTGCCTCGCCGAATCCGCCGGCTGGCGGAGAAGGCGGGTGGCTTTCTTTATAATATCCATCCCGGGCTGGAGATAAAGATGCAAAGTATTTACCACTAAAGCTCTAACCCCGACTTTTTCCAGTTCTTCGCTACCTGTTAATCTGACAAACCCTCGCGTCGCGTCCGGCATAAAAAAAGGCGTCTTTAATGCGCCATGAGGGGTCCTAATGATTTTACTTATTATTTCACCCATATTAAAAAAATAAACCTATCGCGCATAGCGCGATACCTTAATTTTTATTTTTTATCTTTTATTTTTTAATTTTTATTCCACTCTTCCATCGCTGCTCATCCCGGCAATATCGTCGTCTTCCAGTTTTGTGGTTTTGGCTTTGGCTACGCTGATAATAGCGCCTTCCGTTTCGCTGTCAATCGCCGTCACGCGAGCCTCGGGCAGAAGCACCATAATTTTATTTCTGTCAGAATCGGCCGGCGTAATGCTAATATTAAATTCAGCGTCCGCCCGATAAACCGTAATCGGCAGCCGGCCGATTTCCCAGGTAATTTTTCGGGAATCGCTGTCGTAGTTAATCAGGCCGACTGAAGTCCGGTTTTTATTATCCCAATTTACATATTCCGGCAGGATAACTTCCACTTTCGCGTCATTAAGTTCATGCAGATTATTGCCTAAAGTCCAGTAAACTTTAAAACTCGTTGTCTCTCCGACTTTCGGCGGCAGCGGCCCGTTGCCCACCGGCACATTATCAGCGCTGAAATATCTCACTTCTTCTTTAAGCGACAAATCACTGTTGATTTTATTGATAATCGTGTTGCTGCGATTATCAACGTTTTCTCCGCTAGAAAATTCTTCACTGTTGCCGATACTGAACTGGACATAACTTTTTATCTGGAAGCTCCGGCCAACCATAGCGGCCGCTTCTTTAAAAGAAACTACCTCAAGAGAGAAATCTATTATTCCTTCTTTGTCTGGCTCTAATTCGGCTAAAGCCGGGATTTCTTCTTTTGTCCAACTGATAGTGTTGCCTTTTTCCCGCCCGTTATTTTCTTCCGCCAAGGTTTTCCAGTTAAGAAAATCGCTTTCTAAAACCGCCATCAGCACCACGTCTTTCATGCTGGTTTCGCCCTTATTATTATAGACAAGGGAATAATTAAGCCGGTCGCCGAAATTTACCGCCTGGTCATTTTTTGAGCCGTTTATTATCAAGGTAAGGTTTAAATCGCTCTTCATTACTTCAACTTTAATTTTCTTTTCTAGAAAAGAGCGGGTCTTATCGTCTTCGGCCAGATTCTGGAAACGCATAACGATTTCCTGCTCATCAACCATCTTTTTGCTTAATTTATACTTTATTTTAAATTCCCGCTCTTTCTCTCCTATCTCGCTTATGTTATAGACACCGGCCCTCGCTTTTTCTATTTTCAAATTCTGGCCCGCCTCCTTTTCTTCCGTTTCCGTCGCGGCCACGGAAATAATTTCCATATTTTCCAAAGGGTCAATGGTTAATTTAAACTGCGGCAAAAAATTATTTTCCTGGGTTTTAACCTTTACGGCAATCTCGCTTTCCTGCCCGACCAAAACTGATGAAGAATAATCAAAGTTTATATCCATTCCTATGTCGGCAACAAAAAAAGTCCAAGAGGCCTCTTTCTTAAATTCCGAAGAAAAATTTTCCGGCGTATAGGTTATTTTAGCAAGCAATACATTATTTGTCTCCTTTTGATTGATTATTTTCCCTTTTATCTTTATCTCGCCGCTTTCTCCGACCGCTAATTTATCAAGTTGCCAGACGGAATCTTTCTCTCCCGCTTTTGGCTGGCTGTCCAAAAATATAAAATTTTCCGGATAGGTAACTTCAACCCTTACCTGGCTCGCGTCCGCCCGGCTTAAATTTTTATAGCTAAGGGTAGAGAAAAATTCTTCGCCGGCTATAACTTTTTCCGGGCCGGAGAGAGAAAGATTTAAAGCCGTCGCGTCAGATCCGCCGCGGAAGATATAATAGTAAAGCCCATAACCTAACCCGACTAAAATCGCCAGCAAAAAAATAAGATTAAGCATCTTAAAGAAAAATCCCCGTTTCTTTTTTATACTAAGTCTTTTTACGTCCACGATATCGCCTTTTTCATCCTGATAAATTTCCGACAAGCTGTCGTCAATCGCCTCTTCCCGCGCCTCTTCATGAACCACTTCTTCAAATTCTTCAATTTCTTCATCAGTCGGCAAAGGCCTTTTCACAAATTCCGACAGACCGGAACTGCCGTTTTTTACCCTTACTTTTCCTTCATAATCGTTATTGTTTTTATTTGCGTCTGGCATAATAATATATCTAATTTAAAATGTAAATATCAAATTAATTTTTAAATCCCAATAAACTATTAAATCGTAATTTCTCGGCTTGGGACTTGGGATTTGGAGCTTTATTGGAAATTTGGGCTTGGTCATTGGACATTTTATTAGGAATTAGGTGAATTAGAAATTAAAAATTTCTTAGTCCTCTTTTTCCAGCATCAATGCCCAAAATTTATCCGTATTTAATTTATCGCTTGCCTGCCAACTTGCCTGCGCCGAAAGGTCGTCAGGCGCTAAAAACAGACCAGCCGGGTATTTCCAGACTGCTCTAAAATTATCAGGCAATTTTAAGCTGATATTAATTTCGCTTCCTAAGGAGCCGGCTTGCTTTTGCGCGAACAAAGTATAAGGGATAAGTTCTTTCTGCCCAGGGTTAATAAGCTTCCTTACCTTTTCAACAAAACTATTATCCTTTTCTTCCTCTTTCAAAGTGAAAGGGAGTTTATATTTAAAATAAATTTCCGCGGTCTCGCCCGGGTCAACCATTGACCAGTTAGCAAAAACGGTTTTGCCGCTTTCTTCATATATCTTTACGCCGCTCGCTTCGTCAATTTTAGCGGTTGTTTCTTCGCGGTAAACCAGAGGGTCTTTTTTCCATTCCTCTTCCGGTTCAGTAAAATAAATTTCATCCGGCTGATTAAATCCCTGCGCTTCCAAAAGTTCACTTCCCGAAGGGACATAAACTCTTAGCCAGTCCACGTTTCTTACCCCGGCAAACGGCTCGTTCTTTATTCCTTCATGGCTTCTTTCTATTTTTAAAGTATTGATAACGGAACCGTTAGGCATAATTTCTGATATTAAATTTATTTTTTCTTTTATCTTCCGATCGCTCTTGCCGCCGGCAATATTGGTATTAACTACCGCCAAATAATCTTTATCGGCTTGTTCAATTTTCCCGTCCCAGCCCCGCTTGGCGACTTCTTTCTGCAGTTCTTCATCATTAAAATAAAATAAAATTTGTTTTTCCGAAAAACTTTCTTGAGCCAGAGCTAAAAGCTTTATTAATTTATCTTTATCCAGGCCGGAAGGTAAATCTTTGATAACCCTATCCAGCAGATCCCCGATAATCTTTTTCGGCTGGTTGGTCTCGCCGGGCATAGGCCTTGTTTCAGTGATTGCCTGTGTCGTGAGCCAGAAATTTTCCGCGTTTAGAATTACACCATAATCCTCGGTCATATCAATTGGGCCGGTAATTGAGAGTAATTTTTCTAAAACTGTCGGGGTAAAGCTAATAACGCCATCAACCGTCGGCCCGCCGCTTCTTTCGTAAAACCACATCAGTTTTTGGGCTGAAGTCGGCCAGTCCGGCCACCAATTCGCGTCCCAGAAATGCCATAAGGGATTAACCAGATGCAAAGGTTTTGGCGCCGTTACCAATTCCCTAAGCCCGCCTTCGGTATCATAGCTGCCTCCATCCGGGGTTTCCAGGTTCTTTATTTTCCCGTCAGCTAAATCAACTAAAGCGAAACTGCCGATAAAACCGCCCGAAGCCCGCATTTCCGCGTTATTCTGGAAAACCAATAAATATCGTTTATTTTGGTTAGTCCCTAAAAAAATCCTTAGTTCATCCATCAAGCCGACAAATTCAGCCAACCCCTTTTCCAAAGTCTCTGTCTTTTCTTTAAGAAGCAAAAAATTCCTCCTAAATTCTTCCGGCAAAGCGTTAGCGTCTATTTCCGCCAATTTATTTTTTAAAGCGCCGGCCTGCCCAAGAGCTTTACCGCCGTAATCAGAAAAATCGTTTATAATTGCCGGAATGTCCGCGTTTTTATTTTTAAATAAACTTTCTAAGGCCAAACTTAAATTTTTACCCAACTCGGAAGCGATCTGCCCGGCCGCTAAAATCCGCTGGCTCTCCGAGGCAAATTTTATTTCTTCATTCGGAATAAAAGAGGCCAAAGTAAAAATCAGGCCGTTTACTTCGGCCAGCTCTTGCTGGGCTTCTAAGAAACTATTGCCGGCGCGGGAAAAATCGTAACCGGCTTTATTAAAATCAAGCGTAATCGCCGACTCCGAAGCGTCTTGCAAACTGCCGATAGCCGCTTCCGAAGCGCCGAGAATTCTGCCCCGCAGTTTTTCCAAATCAAACGATTTGTAATAAGCGAAAATTTTAAAAGGCAGAACTAAAATCAATAGAACCAAAGCAAAACCCAAAACCGAACGTTGCCAAGATAATTTCATTTTTGCCTCTATCTCCGCCTCTTTCTTTAAAAAACTATCTTCCAATTTTTTGTCAGATAATATCTTTTTTTTTCTAATACCTTTTATCTTTGTTAGCGACCGGTTCCGTCCTATTTTTAATTTTTCTAAAAATAAAAGAAAAATTTTTTTTATTGCCCCGAAAATTCCTCCGATAAAATTTCTAAAATTCGTAAACAAAGACCGACTGATAAATTTAACCAAAAAATAAAACTTATAAACCGCCGAATGAATGGAATCAATGGGCCGCAAAAGAATTAGCCCGAAAAACCGGATTAAAAATAAAACCAGCCAACCAAGGCGATAGCAAAATTTATAAAACCAACTAGCTATCTTAAAGAAAATAACGAAGATGAATTTAATTAAATTAACAAAAGCCAGCTGTTCTAATTTTTCCCTATAGATATCAAACCAGTCAATCGCCAATTTTGAACCGGCAACAAGAGACTCTTTCGTTTCCGGCGGCATCTTGCCGGCCGCCAATAATTTAACCGCTCCCTTGGCAAGATTGGTTTTATCCTCGCGGCAACTGGCAAAAAAACCATAAAAATTCTCCTTTAAGCTTCCGCCTTTAGATAAAATTTTCTTAAAATCAAATTCCGCCACTTTGTCAAAAAAGTCGCCGCCATTATAAATATCGGCCTTCTTCTCATTTCTCATCTCTCCTTCTTCGGCTGCTTTTTTTAAATCAATCACAAAACGGGAAGACCGGTCTTCTTTTTTTACACACAAAATATTCCGTTTTTCATTATCACTCTTCATTATTTTACCTAATATTGGCTAAAATATGCTATTTTATAGACAAAATAATTGACAATAAATAAAATATATGCTATTATTATATATTGACCTTTGCACAAATTTATTCAGCCATAAAACCTGTAAACCGCAGTAAACCGTAAATTTCCTTCCCAGGATCGGAGAAAGTCATGGACACAGCAGTTAAGAAACCCATGGCCACGTACGAAACCGTGGAAACCAAGGGCAATGTTCTGGTGAATGCCCCCATCGGTAAATTCGTACGGTGGATGAAGGAATTCATCCCGGACGGCCAACCGCCCGTTCCCGCTCACTACCAGCACGGAGTGCTGATTCAAGGGACCGGAGTTATTGTCAACGACCACTACTTCAATATCGGCGGGGGTGACCTCGGAACGCGCATATGCGCGACGGTCGAAGTGGTCAAAAAGACCATGCCCGACGGAAGGGTTTTCATCCTCCGGAACATCCGCCGCTGTGAGCCCGATCCGGCCGTTCCCTTCTTCGTCATGAAGTTCAAGAAGGGTGCCGAGCGGGGCACACCCATCCCCGGGACCGACCTCCGGCTGCAGTTCAACCGGACCACTCCCCCAACGGAATAACCGGGTAAACCGGGACCGGTAAACATTATAGAGGCGAGACATCATACAACGATGCCGCCTCTATTTTATTTTTAAAAAACTTTCGTAAGTCCCCCTTCAAAAGGGGCCTGCCTGCGCAGGCAGGGATTAAGGGGGTTAACTTTAACCTCCCCTACCCCTCCTTTTGAAGGAGGGTTTGAACGCTCCTCGCAATGACAGGAGGGAAATTTTTTTAATTTTAAAAAACTTCTTTATAAACCCCGAGCGTCTCTTTCGCGCATTTCTCCCAACTGTATTTTTTTACTTGTTCATAACCCTTTTTTATCAATTCCTGCTGCAAATTTTTATCCTCTATAATTTTCTCAATTTGCCGCTTCATCTCTTCTTCATCTTCCGGATTAAAGTAAACCGCGGCTTCCCCTAAAATTTCCGGCAAACTGGATTTATTGGAACTTATAACCGGACAGCCGCCGGCCATAGCTTCCAAAGGCGGCAAACCAAAACCTTCGTAGAACGAAGGAAAGACATAAGCCAAGGCGCGGCTATATAAAAGCTTTAGGTTTTCATCAGGCACAAAGCCGGGAAAAATCACCGGACTTTTTTCCGGCCAATATTTTCCCGTAAACTCCTTTACCCGATTATAAAAATAATCCTGCCGGCCAACTAAAACTAAACTTAAACCAGGCCTTTTCTCAAGGATAAGGGAAAAAACTTTTACCAACCCTTCTAAATTTTTATGGGGATAAGCGTTACCCACATAAAGCAAGAAGGGGCTGCCTATATTATAACCTAAAAGAGTTTCTTTGTCATGGGAATAATCATCTAATCCCTTATTAAGCAAATCGGAAACCCCTTCATAGGTAACAACCACTTTGTCCGGCTTGATTTTAAACTGCCTGATTATATCATCTTTGGTAAATTGCGAAACGGCGATGACGGTTTTTGCCCGTTTCACGGCCAGCCAGATGACAATCCGATAAAACAAATTTTTTACTTTGTAAAAAAGCGGGCTTAAAGTCGTGGCCCGGACTGTCGGGAATTTCGTTAAAATTAAATCATGGATAGTGACCACGGATTTAACCGGTGTAAGGACCGGCACGTTAAAATGGGGAAAATGCATTAAATCCAGACGCGCCCGCCAAATCAGGTAGGGCATAAAAATCTGCTCGGCCAAAGTATACCAACGCGCGCCGGCCAAAACCTTTTTCACTTTCGGATTATCGGAAACAAATTCAGAAAAATTTTCCCGGCTTAAAAAAATAAAATATTCATTTTCTCTGTCCAAAGCTACTACTTTATCCACAACTTCCTTTGTATATCGGCCTAAACCCTTGCCGACCGGGCCATAAAAGCGGGCGTCAATTCCGATGCGCTTTGTTTTTTCTTTATTTTTTCGCATATCTATATTATAGCACAAAATAAAATGAATGCTCTCTTATTTGAACATTCATTTTTTACTAAATATATACAAATAAATATCCTTAAAAATCACCAAGGGGTTCGGGGGCCGAACTGAGCGCCAAAGCGAGCCCATCTAAAGATTAATCAACGTGATAGCGAATTGAGGCCCCCGAAACTTTTGCTTACTTTTGGTTACAAAAGTAAGTCCAAGCGAAGCGTTTTTTATTTTACTTTGTTCATAATGTTATCCAGCTCTTCATCGCTAAAAAAATTAACAATAACCAACCCGCCTGTGCCTCGACGTTTAATTTCCGTTTTCGCGCCAAAAAATTCCCGCAAAGTTAATTCCCGGTCTTTATCCGCGTAATCAATCTTAACCCGCGCCTGCTTCGTTCCGCCCATCTTCTTGGCTTCGCTGTCCGTATCCCGAACCGTAAGATTATGGCGAAGAATTTTTTTAAACAAAGCCATCTGCTTGGCTTCGCCGTCAAGGCCGATTAAATATTTGGCATGGCCTTCGCTAATTTTCCCCTGGACTAAAGCTTGCTGAATTTCTTCCGGCAGATTAAGAAAGCGCAGGCAATTAGATATGGCTGACCGAGACTTACCCACTCTCCTGGCCACTTCTTCCTGCGTTAAATTAAATTCGTCGGCTAATTTTTTATAAGCCAAAGCCGCTTCAATCGGATTTAAATCTTCTCTTTGCAAATTCTCCACCAAAGCCATTTCCAGCTTTTTCTGGCTAGAAGCGTCCCGGACAATCACCGGCACTTCTTTCATACCTAAAGTTTTAGCCGCCCGCAAACGCCG
>JAQTSG010000036.1 GCA_028711415.1 Patescibacteria group bacterium
GTTGCATTACTTTAAGGGCGTCAGCCGGGCGGCCTAGATAATAAGCTTTGCCGTCCGTCGGATAAACATACCAGGCCTCGCCATGCGCTTCCACCTGCAATAAAATATAACCAATCAGCCGGCCGGCGTAATGCGCGCCGAAAGTTTCCGCCGGCAATAAAATAAAGACCAGCAGGGTTAAAGTTAAAATAATTTTTTTCATAATTTAAGTTTAGCTTAAAATTTATTTATTGTAAAATAAAACCTTAAAAATTGGTTAAAATTTAATAATTATCAGCTTGCTTTTATTTCCATAATGCGTTAAGATGTTTACATTAACAACTAAAATATTTATATGGCGAAAAGATCAACCGGAGTAGGGAAGAGGAGAAAAACGCATTCCCACAAAACCAAGAAGCGCTTAGAAATAAAGCGGCTTATGCTTGCCCAAAAAGCTAACAGAAAAACCGCGAATAAAGTTCATGGCTAAAATCATATTTTGCGGTTTCAATAAAAACGTCCTTTTCGGGCGTTTTTGTTTTGTTTATGGTATAATAACAATATAGAAATAAGTTATTTTTATGAGAGTACCCATAAGAAAAGCGGGAAAATATACGAACCTAAAGCCGGACGCGCATATGACGCCGGAAAAGTTGGCTGAATTTAAAAGTAAGCTGGAGAAATTGAAAAAAATCCGGCCGCGTTTGGCCGAGGAAGTAAAAATTCTTTCCACGACCGGCGATTATTCGGAAAACGCGGGTTATCAGATGGCGAAAGGCAGACTCCGCGGGATAAACCAGCGGATTTTAGATTTGGAAGAAATAATAAAAAACGCCGTGATTATTAAACCGAAAAAGAGCGGTGCGGTAGAGTTGGGCAGCGCCGTGATAGTGGAAATTGCCGGGAGAGAGAAAAAATATAAAATTCTTGGCTCGGCCGAAACTGATCCAGCCAAAGGAGTAATTTCGCATAATTCGGCCGTGGGCCAAAGCCTTCTCGGCCGGCGAGTGGGTGAGACAATAAAAATTAAATTAGGCAGTAAAGAAGTTATTTATAAAATCATAAAAATAGAGTGATTATCTTGAAAGAAAAAAAATTGTCATTTCTAATCCCGACGCCTCGGGATGAGAAATCTCTTAAAGATTATGAATGATATGAACGTGATAATTAATCATGTTTAAGGGATTCCTCCCCCGCCAAGGCGGAGGAGGAATGACAAAAATAAAATAGTTTGTTGTATGAGAAGATTCAAAAAAACAATTTTAACATCAATTATTTGCGCCCTTGTTTTTTTAATAGTAAGTTCCTGGATATTTGAATACGAGTGGTCAATTTTACCTTATTTAGTCCTGGCCGGATTTTTTTTGGTTTTGGTCCAGTCGGAAGAGAAAAGCTATAAATTTTTAGGTAAGTTAGCGATTGGGTCAATAGTTTTCGGTTTCTTGGCGGCAATTTTAATTTTTTTAAGAATGTACGCGATGTCGCGCTGGGTTTATGATGCGCCTCTGCCGTTTCATGAATTATGGGATCGGGATAGATTTATAATGGCGGCGGTTTTTTCTTTTGTAAGTTTTTTAGGCGGACTTTTAGGCATAGTTTTAAAAGGGATTTATGCTTTATATAAAAATAAGCTAGATAAAGTGATTATTTTTATCGGACCGCTGGTAGTTTTATTTTCTTCGCTGGCCGTTTATAAAATAAAAATCGGGGGAACGATTATGAGCGCAAGGCACGGCTGGCCTTATCCGTTCTGGATTCACCAGATTAAGGATGTATTAGACGATTTTCCTATTGATAAATGGATTTTTTCTCCGGGCAGTTTTTATCATTATGTAATTTTTGATTATTTTTTGTATTTAATAATATTTGTCTTGGTTTATTTTTTGATAAAATTCATTAATCAAAAGCTCGGAATGAAGAAAATAAATGCCACTTTATTTTTGTTCGGATTGCTGGTTGTTATAGTGTTGATTTTTACCTCTTTTTTATCCGTCAAAAAGTCATATGTTTCCCGCGAGATTCATAAAGCGGGGGATTGCGAAATTAACGCGGACTGCGTAATTATCGCCAACCGGTCCCCGTTCAGCTGCGCCATTGTCGTTAACAAAATAAGCGCCGATAGAATTTTAAAACTGGTAAATTCTTTTCCGTCAAAGGGCGAATTGCAATGCTCCGGCCGCGAGGAAGCGGTTTGCTTGGAGAAGAAGTGCCGGATTGCCATTGAGCAAACGCCGGAAGATGTTAATGATGTATTATGGCAAAGGATTAAGGAGTCGGTAAAAAATTGTGAGGTGAGTTCTACTATGCAGGCGCATGGCCTAGAAGTGACCGCTGTTTTAAAAGATGGGACAGTTATAAAGGCGATAGAGCCAAAGATTGACGACATTTTTGAAGCGGTGGGATTAGTAGAAAATAAATGCGGCCGGATAAGAATGGCTACGGAATAGCAGCGATAAAAGATGAATTTTTATAATACTTAATTTATGACTATTGAAATATTTGGATATTTATCAGGGCTGGCGATTCTTTTATCATTTCTGCCGTATATTAGAGATATTTTTTCCGGGACGACAAAACCGGAACGGATTTCCTGGTTAATCTGGGCCGGGCTTGGCTTAATTTCATTTTTTTCCCAAATGGCCAAAGGAGCGTCTTATTCTTTAATCATGACCGGCGCGCAAGCGGTTGGCGATTTATTTATTTTTTTACTGGCGATTAGATACGGTTTAGGCGGATTTTTAAAAAGAGATATTATGGCTTTAATCGGCGCGGGCCTTGGTTTATTTTTGTGGTATTTAACCAAAGAGGCCGCCGTGGCCTTATTCATAGTTATTTTTGTTGACGCTATCGGTGTTGTTTTAACAGTTATTAAATCTTACGAAAAGCCAAAAACAGAAACAATCAGCGCCTGGGTTCTTACTTTTATCGGCGGTTTTCTGGGATGCCTGGCCGTAGGCAGTTTCAATTTAATATTATTAGCTTTTCCTTTTTATATTTGCTTGGCCAGTTTGTCTATTCTTCTAGCCATAAAATTAGGGTTGGAATATAAAATATAAGCGCTAAAAAATAGCAGACCGCCATGGAAAAAATAAAAAGACCCCTCGTTTCTAGCGAGAGGTTTTTTCATAAAGAGCATGGTGTCTTTCAGAAGAAATTCGTCACGTCGCGATATTGAAGCTGGAGAAGAACGCCGATAATACGTTCATTGTCGCAGGGGAGGACGACGAGCATGGAGCGAAACTGGCTCGGGCGGTCGAAATTTCGGAGGCGGCTCATGTCCAGATAGGAGCGCCCATTATTTTCACAGAAAAGGCTGTAAGGTAGAGAAGGCGACATTAGCATTCCATATTTTGTCCAGGGCCGTTCCAGGGAGATTTCGAATATCCGTAGCGCCTGATGGCCGTTGCCATTTTTGGCGAATTTGACGAAGGAAAGCCAGGGAAGCCATTCGCCGATTTTTTCCCCGTTGGCAAGCACGAACCCCACCGGATTATGCCCTTTCTGGAATTCCGAAAGGTAAAGCACGCGGGGCGGCCCAGGCGGAGTTTTGTGGTGGATAAAATTATCCGGATTTTCGACGAACAGCATGCTGTCGTTGAAATTTTCACGATAGCCGGATTTGCCTAGGAAGGTAACGAACCGCATGCAGTCATCAGATGTATAGCCGGTTTCCTTGACGCTGGGGAAATTAAGGCGCTGGCCTTTTCGGATAATTTCGTCCAGCACGATTTTTTCGTTATCCGGATCGTCGAAGGCCTTGAGCCTATACCAGATTATTCCGATATCCGTGGCCACGATAATGGTGGAAGTTACGTAATTCAGGATTACCGAAAAAATAATATTGCCTTTACGCACGCAAGTTATAGAAGTGGTCGGGCCGGTGATGATAGCCGGAGCTTCTTTGGAGACTTCTTCCCAGATGGTTTCTTTCTCTACTTTGTTCATCAGAACGCCGATCTTTGCCATAGGATCTTCTTGGGAAAGTCGTTGAAAATATTTCTCTAACTCAATCGAACGGTCGGTCGGGTCGGAAAAAAACATCAGCGGTTGCCTGATCGGATCAGCGTCGGTGGGCCAACTCCGCCGGACATTGTCGTCGCGTTCCTCGGTAATTAAAATGGCATGCGGATCAAACTCCGTCAGACGATTTATAATCCTTATTTCCGGGATGGCGTCAAGGCCAAGAGTATCGCCCTTGCCATAACCTACTTTGCGCAAGGCTTCGGTAAAGTAAACTTCCATCAAACCCCGCCAAGCGCCAATAACGGCATTGATGCAGGCATCACAGTAAGATTTTTCTATCCCTTGCATTCCGTCCTCCTTTGTTAATCGTTAAATTGAATGGTGCCATTATTAGGTATACATCGGTTAATAAAGAAAGTCAATCCGGGGTTATATGATATACTAAGTAATTCGTGCTATAATAAGATTATAATTATTAACATAAAAACCTATGAAAAAGTCTTTATTTTTCTTCGGTCTTATCATAGCCGCCTTGCTTTTAGTTGGCGCTGGTTGCGCGCCAAAACCAGCTAAAGTGGGCGAGGCCTGCGGCGCGAAAAAAATCTGCGACACGGGCTTAAAATGTATTAGCAATCTTTGCTCTTCCGGCCAAATTGGTTCGGCCTGCGTAAATTATAAAGACTGCCAAAGCGGGCTTTATTGTCTGAAGTCAGCTTGCGCGAATCCTCCTTCTTACAAAAAGTATTTTGACAAAATCACGATTTCCAAAATGAAACAGGGGATGCCGCCAGGCCCGAATAATATTCCGGTTCCGACTACTGAATTTAAAACCACGGATGCTATAGAAATAGACGTAGTCGCCACAAAAGATGTGGCCGCGGGGACGATTTATTATGACTTGGTAAATTCTACTACCGGTGAAATTGAGATGTCGAGCGCCAATAATAAACAAACAGGAGTCCGAGGCAACTGGGGAACGGGCTTTGGGATTCCAGGCAACCTGTCAGGAGATTATGATTTAAACCTTTACTTTAACGACGAACTAGTTTATACTACGCCAATAACTATTTCTAAATAAAAACCTATGAGGAGAAAAACACTAATAATTTTAGGGATTATTATTTTAGTTCTGGCAATTATTTTTAGTTTAAGGTTTATTATCGGCGGACCGGAAGACGACTGGATTTGCTCGGGCGGAGAATGGGTAAAGCACGGAGAGCCAAGCGCGCCCAAGCCGGCTGGTCCTTGCGGAGACGGGAAAAAATGCGCGGAATACGCTCCGGAAAACTGCCCAAGCCAGTGCGTAGTTTGCCCGCCCTGCCCGGAATGCAGCTCTGTCAGCTGCCAGACAGAAGAATTCTGCGCCGGGTTTGGCATAGGCAGAGATTGGTATGAAAATATAAAAAAGCAAATAAAAAATTTTTCCGAATGCGCGGCCGCGGGCAACCCGGTAGCGGAAAGTTATCCGCGGCAATGCCGGGCGGGGGATGAGACGTTTGTTGAAAATATCGGCAATGAATTGGAAAAGGCAGATTTAATCAGGATTGATTCGCCCCGGCCGAATGAAACTATAAAAAGCCCCTTATCTATAACTGGCCAAGCGCGGGGGTATTGGTTTTTTGAAGCGAGTTTCCCCGTAGTTTTACTTAACGATAAAGGGGAAACCATTGCTTCGGGCATAGCTTCCGCCAAAGGCAATTGGATGACAAATGATTTTGTGCCCTTTGAAGCGAAACTGGAATTTTCCGCTCTAGCCGGAGAGAGGGGAGAGTTAGTTCTAAAAAAAGACAATCCTTCGGGCTTGCCGGAAAATGATGATGCTTTAAGAGTGCCAATAGTTTTTGGCGCGGCTGGAGAGAAAACGAAAGTTAAAGTTTATTTTAATAATAGCAAATTAGATCCGGAAACTTCCTGCAATAAAGTTTTTTCGGTGGAAAGAGAAGTGATAAAAACTGAAGCAATTGCCCGGGCCGCTTTGGAAGAGTTGCTAAAAGGCGCGACTGAAGAAGAAAAAGGAAAGGGATTTTTTTCTAGTATCAACCCTGGCGTGAAAATCCAAAGTTTGGTTATTAAAGACGGGGTAGCTAAGGTTGACTTTGATGAGCAATTAGAATTTCAGGTCGGCGGTTCCTGCCGCGTGGCGGCAATTAGCGCTCAAATCAGGGAAACTCTAAAGCAATTTCCGACAGTGGATGAAATAATTATTTCAATCAACGACCGGACCGAAGATATTTTACAACCGTAATTATTATTACTATAACTATAACTATGTTAGACAACAAAAAAACCAAGCAAATCGTTAAAAAACATTATAGTAAAATTGCCGGCGGCAGTTGTTGCAGTTGCGGTTGTCAGGCGGATAACAGGCAGATTGCTAAAAGCATTGGTTATTCAGACGAGGAAATAAAGTTAGCGGGAGAAGCCAATCTCGGTTTGGGCTGCGGCAACCCGACCGGCCTGGGCGAAATTAAAGAGGGCGAGATTGTTTTGGACTTGGGTTCCGGCGCCGGGTTTGATTGCTTTTTGGCGGCTAAAAAAGTCGGACCGTCCGGCAAAGTAATTGGCGTGGATATGACCGAAGAGATGATTACGAGAGCCAAAGCTAATGCCAAAAAGCATGGGTATAAAAACGTAGAGTTTAAACTCGGCGATATAGAAAATTTGCCCCCTAAGGATAATTCTATTGATGTGGTTATTAGTAATTGCGTGGTCAATCTCGCTCCGGATAAATTAAAAGTGTTTAAAGAAGTCTATCGGGTGCTTAAAAAAGGCGGACGGATGTATATTTCCGATATTGTTTTGCTGGGAAACCTCTCGCCGGAGCAGAAAAAAGATGAAGAATTAATAGCCGGGTGCGTTGGCGGCGCTCTGCTTCGCGAGGAGTATTTAGAAATTATTAAAGATGCCGGTTTTAAAGTAAGAGTTTTATCGGAAGATAAAGATATCAGCAAAAGGCAATATCAGGGCATACCGCTTGAAAGTTTGAAAGTTGAGGCCAAAAAATAAAGATTATAGATATTAAAACAGGACAAGCGGCCCGGGCAAGACTAGGTCGCTTTTCTTTTTTCGCTAAAATGAAAGAAAAATTTTTATTTCGCGTACTAATTATTGTATACTATAAGCATGACAGAAAATAAAAATTTTTTGGAAAAAACTGACGAGGAATTAGCT
Organism: Patescibacteria group bacterium; assembly: GCA_028711415.1. GTDB lineage: Bacteria > Patescibacteriota > Patescibacteriia > Patescibacteriales > JAQTRU01 > JAQTRU01. Next base: position 7,114 of record JAQTSG010000036.1, read on the forward strand.
GTCTTGGCTTTAGGAAGCAAGGATTATTTTTTATATTTGATGAGGCGGTATGAGGCGAAACTATTGGCTTATATCTTAAGAATATCCAGTTTTAGCCATGACGAAGCCGAAGATGTCCTGCAGGAGGTTTTTATAAAGATTTATAAAAATCTTAATGATTTTGATAAAAATTTAAAATTTTCTTCCTGGGCTTACCGTATAACCCATAACCAGGTGATAAGCCATTATCGGAAAGCTAAAGCCAGGCCGCAAAGTCTGCCTTTAGACATTAATGATAAAATTTTAGCTAATTTGTCCTCTGATTTAGATATAGAGAAAGAAATTGAGGCCGGTTACTTTAAAAAAGCCATAAAAAAAGTTTTAGCCAATTTAGATATAAAATACCGCGAAGTTTTAGTTTTAAAATTTCTGGAAGAAAGAAGCTATAAGGAGATTTCAGATATTTTAAAAAAACCAATGGGAACAATCGCGACTTTAATTAACCGGGCGAAAAAAGAGTTTAGGGAAGAACTGGACAGGCAAAAAATTAAAATTTAAATATATTTCCCCGTTAGAAATTTTAATAGAAATAAACGGGGAAAAATATCAGCCAGAGGCCGATTCCTGCCTGCAGGTAGGTGCCTTTGGCGGGAATTAGTATATCATTATGGAGAAAAAAAGCAACGAAATTTCTAACGGGGCGAGTGATTTGGTTAAAGAAGTTTTAGAAAAAATAAAAGAAAAACATATAAAACCCAAGCCGAAATGGGAATTTATCCTAGAAGAGTATATTATCTGGATTTTTGCCGGAGCGTCTTTTCTGGTTGGTTCTTTGGCCGTGGCCGTAATTATTCATATGGTAAGGAATAACGACTGGGATCTGCATGACCGGGTAAGCGGCAATTTAGTCTCCTTTATTTTTGCCACCCTGCCTTATTTCTGGCTCCTGATCCTCTCGGCTTTTATCGCCTTAGCTTATTATAATTTTAAACACACAAAAAGCGGCTATCGTTTTTCTTTAAGACTTTTAGTGATAAGCAGTATTTTAGCCAGCGTATTCTTAGGCGTATTTTTTTACAGTGTCGGGTTCGGCTGGACGATTGACAGGATGTTTTCCGTCCGGCTGCCTTTTTATGACCGGCTGATATTTCACCGCCGCCTGATTTGGGACAATCCGGAAAGGGGAATGATGGCCGGGAGGATAATTTCTGATTTAGGCGAAGGAAATTTTAAATTAAGAGACTTAGATAATAAAATCTGGATGATGCACGGACAAATCTCTTCTACTACTCCCTGGCCTAGCGCCGGGCAGGAAATAATAAAAATTATCGGCGAGCCAATGGATAATTTTAATTTCCAAGTTAGGGAGTTGAGGTCCTGGCCGGGTTGCGGCTGGCCGGCTCCGGTCAATTGCCCGATGTTATTTCCCTAAAGGTTAGATTCACTGAAAGAAAAAAAGAAAAGCAGGCGTAATAATAAACAGAGAGACGTTTATTATTAAAATTCTGCCGGCCTGCCTGCGTACGGGGCAGGTCTGGCGGGTCAAAGAAAAGATATGAGCAAGAATAAAATGATTGTCGGCGCTGCCGGCTTAACCGCGATTATCGCCGTTATCGGTTTAGCCGTAAGCTCTTACGCGGCCGGAGGCGGGGGAATGATGAAAATAAAATTTGGCCCTAATTTTTCCGGCCAGGATGATGAAGCCAGGCAGGAGATGATGGCCAAAGCTAAGATTGACCGCGAAACTATGGAGAAAGCTTTGGAAAATAATGATTATAATGCCTGGAAAACTTTAATGGAAGAGAAAAAGACTGAAATGGCAAAACAAGTTGAAGAATTTTCCGCTAAAATAAATGAAGACACTTTTGCCAAGCTGGTGGAAATTGAAAAATTAATGTCTGAAAAAAATTATGAGGAAGCGAATAAATTAAGGCAGGAACTGGGCTTTGGCCTCGGGATAGGTTTCGGCCCGGGCCGCGGTCTTAAAGCCGGCTGGAATAAATAATTCATTAACGCCGTAAGGGCGTTTGATGATAATTAATAAAACTAAATAAGGAATGGGGAAACCCCGCCTTTCACGAAAGGCGGGGTTTATTTTTATTGGGTTTTAGCAAGCTTTTTTATTTAACCCTTGCCCCCCCTTGACAGTTATGTTAGAATAATATAACATAGAGTTAGATATATCTAACATAATAATTAATAAAAAAACTATGAGCAAAAAAAAATACCAACTTGTCAAGTTGTCTTTAATGATTTTGCTGGCGATTATTTTTAGCCAGGCTATCATCTTTAAAAATTACCTTATATCCATCTCTCTTTTAATTGTAAGTTCTCTGATTCTTTTGTATCTGCGCCGCCAGGTTAAAGAAATTATCGCTGATGAGCGAGATTACGCTATTGGCGGCAAAGCGGCTCTTCTATCTATCCAAATTTATTCCTGGATAGCGGTTATTTCCATGCTTCTAGTGTACGGCTTGCGGGATTTAAACCCGGCTTATGAGCCAATCGGCCTTACTTTAGCTTTTTCCACTTGTCTCTTAATGCTTCTTTATGGGGTTGTTTTTCGCTACTATGACAAAGTAAAATTAACAGGAAAAAAATCGCTTTACGCCGTTTTTGTTTTTTTATTATTCCTTATTATAGCCATAGCCACTCTGCGTCTTTTTTCCGGCGAAGATAATTGGGTTTGCGAGAACGGAAAATGGACTCCCCACGGCCATCCGTCTTTTCTGGCTCCAACTGTTAATTGCAAATAGTTTATGAAAAACAGAATTAAAGAATTAAGAGCAAAACTTAATATCACCCAGGAGGATTTAGCTAATCTCGTCGGGGTAAGGAGAGAGACTATAGTTTTTTTGGAACAAGGGAAGTACAATCCCTCGCTTCTTTTAGCGCGCGGTATTGCCAAAATTTTTAAGAAAAAAATAGAAGATGTTTTTGAGTTTGACGATTAGAAAAAATCAGTTCGTTGAGAATTCGGAAGAAAAGAAAAAAACCGTCGTTGGATGACGGCTTTTAAAATTTTATTTCTTTCATGAAAAAATGTAAAACAACGCGCAAAGAGTGAAAACAAGACCAAAGAAGCTAATGGTCTGTTCGCCGGGCGGTTCCATTCTCGCCCTAATAATCACTTCTTGCCAAATACTTCTTTCTTTCACTCCCTCGCGTAAGGACCGAAAATGTCTTTCGGCCTCGACATCGCCGTTAATAATTCTGAATCCCCTGATTTGATAAATAGTGTTGTTGAACGGCCACAGCCATTTTATACCGAGTTCACCGTAGCTGTCGTGTATAAAATGGCTTAGGTTGCCAATCGCGAATAAAGCAACCGCATAGCCGATTGAAAAAGGCAGATGACTGACGAGCAACCAACCGAATGCGCATATAGCCGTTATCCCCAGGGTGATAAGAGGTAAAGGGAGATGAATTAGGCGATGACTTACTAGATTGTATTTCCTCCGTAGGATTGCGAAAAGAAGGAAATCAATATCCGGGAAGCCGGCAAAAAATCCGGCCACCACCAACCCCCAAAAATTAAAGGGTTCGTGGAAAAACAGAGACACAACCAGATAAATCATCATTCCTAAAGTAAGGTCCAGTAGCATTTCCTTAACCCTCGCTTTCCGTTTTATTTTCAAAGAAAGTTTCTATTTATATAAGTAAAGCATCAAAAAAAATTTTTGTCAAAGAGAATTATTTATTGCATTTAACCAAAAAAAAGGTCAAGAGTGGGTGCAGAAGCACTCTTGACCTCGCGCGACTGCTTAGATGCGGGTGCAGTGTTTAACAAAAGAAATAGAAGACAAGTTTGAGCATCCCGTCGGCTTTCGCTCTTTGCCGTTTCTTCCCTCCCTTTTCGGAGGTATCGGGCCTTGCCGTCTTCCCCTTTTGCCATTATATTTTAGAATGCCGCTTTAACTTTGTCAAATAGCCGCTTTTGGTAATTTTTGCTATAATATCAATATAAATATTTTAAATATGCCGTTAAAAAAATACAACCATGGGTTCACCTTAGTTGAACTCTTAGTAGTTATTGCCATTATTGCTGTTTTGGCCACTTCTGTCTTAGTGGCTTTTTCCAGCACCCGGGCGAAAGCGCGCGACGCGAAACGTTTGAACGACCTTAATCAGATAGGCCGTTTTTTAAGTTTTGGCTGTTTAATACCAGAGACGGGAGCGGGAGAATATGATTTAAATGAATTGATTATTGAATATAGAAATAAATATCCGCAATCAGCTAATCTCATTCCTAAAAATATCCGCGATCCTAAAACCGGCACGGATATTGTTTCTAATTATAAATATATAGCTTCGGCTGACAATAAGTGCGTGCTTTATGCCAATCTGGAAAATGAAGAAGCAATAGTGAGTTTGCCGGCCATCAGCGCGCCGACGCCGGGGGCGGGGAAGGGGATTTTTATGGCTCCCGCGAACGGCTGGAACGGCAGCCATAAATATTTTCAGGTCTCCAATTGAGTTAAATAATAAAATAACATCACCGCCGAGGCGGGATCCCGCCCGAATTAATTTAATAATGTGGCGGGAAAATAATATGAAAAAAGACGGGGTTTTCCGTCTTTTTTGCTAGATGAATCTCGGGCGGGAAGCGGGGTATAACAATACCTCTTGACAGGATAAATTGCTTGGTATATATTTAAGATATACCTCTACCTGGGGTGGGGGTGTGGATAACTTAATAACTTAAATTTAATTTTTAATTTTTAAAAATTATGAACAATGAAAAGGGAAAGACTCTTATCAATTTTAAGAAAGTCCAGAGCTTGATGGCAAAAACCATAAAAATGGTGGAAGAGAAGGAATACTGTATAGACATTATGCAGCAGAACCTGGCCGCCATCGGTCTTTTAAAGTCGGCCCATCAGATGCTTATGGAAAATCATTTAAACACCTGCTTTAAAAACGCCATGGCCGCTAAAAATGAAAAATTAAAGCAGGAAATGATAAATGAAATTTTAAAAGTGAGCAAATTAGCGAATAAATAAAAGCCTACGAATTGCGAGCACAAAAACACACGGCCTTCGGCCTTAAAACACAAAAGCACAAGTGTTTTCCGTGTTTTTGTGTTTTAGTGTTTATGATTGCGAAATATTAACCCGAGGACTATCTAAAATTACAATACAGCATAAATAATTAATTTACTATGAAACCCATGCTTAGAAAAATTAAATTTCATATTTCCGGCATCCATTGCCGGAGCTGCAAAACGTTAATTGAAACGGAAATTGATGTTTTGCCCGGCGTCAAAAAGACGTGGGTAAATTATAAAACCGGTGAAACGGAAGTTGAGTTTGAAGAGGAAAAAATCAGAAAAGAAAAGATTTTTTCCGAAATCAGGAGATTAAATTACGAGGTTAAAGAGACGGCAGTCGCGAAAGATGAGAAACGGAAAGAGTCCGGCTTCAAGCCATTTTTGTATGGCTTAGCGTTTCTTTTGGCTATAGTTTTTTTAATAGAAATATATCTCCTTATCCAGAAACTCGGCGGTTTTTCTTTACTGGCTAAATTAAACGAAGGCAATATCGGTTACGGCCTTATTTTTGTTATCGGCCTTTTAGCCGGTTTCCATTGCGTCGGAATGTGCGGCGGGTTGGTCGTATCTTACTCCGCCAGCCATTTAAAAAGAGTAAAAGATTTATCCGGCGGGGACGAAAAAAAATCATTAACCCCGCATTGGCAATATAACGCCGGCCGGCTTATTTCTTATACGGCTATTGGCGGAGTTCTTGGCGGCGTCGGCTCATTTTTTGGCATTAATCCGACTTTTACTGGTATAATAACCTTAGGCGCCGGTGTGCTTATGGTTTTAATGGGCCTGTCTTTTATAAGCAACTGGGAATTTTTGGAAAAAATAAAACTAAGAACTCCGCAATTTTTCGCCCGTTTTCTTTATGGCCAAAAATATAATCAAAAACCTAAGGGGCCGTTTATTATCGGCCTTCTCAATGGTTTTATGCCTTGCGGGCCCCTGCAGGCCATGCAGCTTTACGCTTTGGCTTCCGGTAGCGCTATCCGAGGGGCAGCCAGTCTGGCGGTTTATGCTTTAGGCACAATTCCTTTGATGTTTGGCTTTGGCGTGGCTATCTCCAGTATTGGCCAGCAATATATAAAAAAGATAGTAAAGGTTTCGGGAATTTTAGTGATAATTTTGGGTTTGTTTATGGCGAACCGAGGGCTTACTAATTTCGGCTACGGGTTTAATAGTCTGGCTCTTAAAAATAATGTCGGGCAAAGCCAGTCCCCGGCTATTGACGATGTTAAGGGATATCAGACGGTGAAAATGGAGGTTTCTTATTTGGGCTATAAACCTAATACGCTTTATATTAAGAAAGGCGTACCGGTTCGTTGGGTTATTGACGTTAAACAGTTGTCTGGCTGCACGAGCGCGATTATGATAGAATCACTTGGCATCAAAAGAAATTTAAAACAGGGGGAGAATATTATAGAATTTACGCCGCCGGCCGGCGTAAAAGAAATTAAATTTTCCTGCGGGATGCGCATGGTCTGGGGAAAATTTATAGTAAACGAAGATACCAGTTCGGCTCCGGGCAATGGAGAAGAAAATAGTATCGGAGGCGCGGCAATTGCTCAAGCCGCTTCAACCTGCGGAGCGAGTGGCGGAAGCGGCGGTTGCGGCTGCGGTAGTGGCAATCGCGATATCCAAACGCAAGAGGGAACGGTAGAATCCGTGCCGGCGGCCGGCTCGGTCGCGCCTAATAACGCTACCGAACAAGTGCTTAAAGCGGTTTATACTTATGATCAAGACATCGCGCCAAACACTTTCACCGTAAAAAAGGGCCAGCCGGTACGTTTCATTGTTGACGTTAAAGAAGATGGCCGTGGCTGTATGGGCTCCATTATGATTCCCGATCTCTATGATACGGCGGAGGAACTTAAGGCCGGTAGCAGTATTGTAATGGCCTTTACTCCGAGCCAAACAGGGGATTATCTGATTACTTGCGCTATGGGCGTGCCACGCGGGTTAATTAAGGTGATAGATTAATTTATTAATATAAAAAATAAGGAGGGCCTTGTTTCAAATTTTATGGATGCCGACCATGCTTATCTTGATAAGCTATGGGTCGGATTTTTAGGTGAAGAAAATAATCCGGAAAGTTCGTCTGAACTGCTCAAGCGGTTTAAACG
>JAQTSG010000037.1 GCA_028711415.1 Patescibacteria group bacterium
CTTTGCTATCTCTTCAAAAAATTTTTCAACCAACTCCGTACCGGGGAAAATCCACTCTATTGTTCCTGAACTAATAGTCTCTCTTGGAGGAACCGAATCCTCGACAAATTTTATGGTTTTTTCCCTAAACTGGTTAAATTCCGGATGCCGGTCGAAAAAGGCTTCTATATCTCCTAAAGTTATCGGCATTTTTCCCCCCTTGCTTAAAAAATTCCCCCTTGCTTACTTTTTAAATTTTTATATTCTCTCCGCGTCAGGAAAATGATTAAAATATCAAAAATTGTCATCCAAATTAGCCACCAGGAATGGTCATAGCTGAATCTATAGATTTGATAAAAAATAAAAAGAAAGAGGAAAACAATCGCTGCCGGATAAGCCCAAAGCTTTTGCCGCCACAATGAAACTACCAAAATCACCTTTATAAGACCATGGGAAAATAAGTAAAAAGCTCCGAATAATTGGGCACTTAGGGAAAAGCTCGCGGCGGCATTAACCAAATAATTAGCCATAATATCTTTCGCGTCTTCGCTGAGTTCACGCTGGGTCAGGGCTAAAACAAACTGATTTATCTGAGCCGAGCTAACTATAAAAAGTAAAAGACCGCCTATTATTTCCAATATTCCATCAATGCCTTTTAATAGAATGGAGACTAAAAAAATTCTATGATAAACCGTTTTTTGCTCATTTGTCTTCTCTTCTTTCATTTTTTAATTTTACCTCTTTCGCCGGAAAAAAGCAAAAAATATCCCTTGCCAATCCCCTGCTTTCTTGCTAAAATGTTAATAGAAAGATGTGCCCTATTTTAGGGGTATTTTATGTTAAAATCTAATTGAAATTAGAATTACATAATTCTTTATGACAAAAGATAATTCAATGGGAAAAAAAACAGCCAAGTCCACTTACGGCGCTGACCAGATTACGGTCTTGGAAGGACTGGAACCCGTGCGCAAAAGGCCGGGTATGTATATAGGCTCAACTTCCGCTACCGGCCTACACCATCTAATCTGGGAAGTGGTTGATAATGGCATTGATGAAGCGATGGCTGGTTCAGCCACAGAAATTGGAGTAAGTCTTCTTCCGGGCGGAATGGTAGAAATTTTCGATAATGGCCGCGGTATTCCAGTTGACATGCACAAAGTTACCGGAGTATCAGCTTTGGAAACAGTTTTAACCAAACTTCATGCCGGCGGTAAATTCGGCGAAGGCGGAGGTTACAAAGTTTCCGGCGGCCTGCACGGCGTTGGCGTTTCCGTGGTTAACGCTTTAAGCGAGTACTTAAAGGCTGAAGTTCACCGAGAAGGTAAAATCTGGGTTCAGGAATATGCCAAAGGCATACCCCAGAAAAAAATAAAAGCCATAGGAAATGCTAAAGATACTTGCACAATTATAACTTTCAAACCGGACGCGACTATTTTCACTGAAACCGAATTTAATTGGGGTAAAATTTTAGATCGGTTGCGGCAACAAGCATATTTAACCAAAGGCATCACCATTAGGGCGTCAGACCGCCGGAGTGGACATCGGGAAAAGGATTATAAATTCCATTTTGAAGGCGGAATTAAATCTTACATAAAAGCTTTAAATCGCGACGAGACGGTAAAAAATGAAACGGTTTTTTATGTGGAAAAAGAAGTTAATAATTCAAAAGTTGAAGTCGCCTTGCAATATAATGACCAGTTTAACGAAACGGTCCTGGCTTTCGCCAATAATATAAATAATCCCGAGGGCGGAACTCACCTCATCGGTTTCCGCACCGCTTTAACCCGGACTCTTAATTCCTACGCCCGCAACCATAACCTTATTAAAGAAAAAGAGGAAAATCTGACCGGTGATGATGTCCGGGAAGGGCTTACCGCGATTATTAGCGTTAAATTAACCGACCCTCAATTTGAAGGCCAGACTAAGAGTAAATTAGGCAACGCGGAAATGAAAACTTACGTGGAGCAAGTCTTCGGCGACGGCTTTTTAATCTTTCTGGAAGAACATCCGAAAGAGGCCGAAGCTATAATCAGCAAGTGCGTCCTGTCCGCCCAGGCCCGTATTGCCGCCCGCACCGCCCGCACCGCCATCTTAAGAAAAGGGGCTTTAGACGGTATGACTTTACCGGGAAAACTGGCTGACTGCTCAAGCCGACATCCGGAAGAATGCGAGCTTTATATCGTGGAAGGAGATTCGGCCGGCGGCTCGGCTAAGCAAGGCCGAGACCGAAAATTTCAGGCGATCCTGCCTTTACGGGGAAAAATTTTAAATGTGGAAAGGGCCCGGTTAGATAAGATGCTGGCTAATAACGAAATTAAAAACCTGGTCATCGCTTTAGGTACCAACATTGATGAGCAATTTGACTTATCTAAACTGCGTTATCACCGCGTTATAATTATGACCGACGCTGATGTTGACGGCGCCCATATCCGGACTCTGCTTTTAACTCTTTTCTTCAGACATTTCAATCCGTTGGTGGCAAACGGCAATCTTTATATCGCCCAGCCGCCGCTTTATCAGATTAAAAAAGGCGCGGCCATAAAATACGCTTATAGCGATGAAGAAAAAGAAAAAGTTATAAAAGAGATGGGCGGCGAAGTAATGGAAATTGAGGAAAAAGAAGATGCAGAGACGCAAAATCTTCCGTCTGGGGCGGAAGAAACGGAAGATGTTAAAGAAACGGAAGAAATAAAGAAAAAAACCGCCAACCGGATTACAATCCAACGCTATAAAGGTTTGGGAGAAATGAATCCGACTCAACTTTGGGAAACAACCATGAACCCGGAGCAAAGAATTGTAAAACAAGTGACGGTTGAGGACGCGGCCGCCGCGGATAAAATTTTTGATATGCTGATGGGCGACGACGTTGCTCCCCGCAAGCATTTTATCCAAACGCACGCGAAAAAGGTGGAAAATTTAGATATATAATTTATCTTAGAAAATTCTAAGCACTAAATCCTAAATTCTAAACAAATACAAATTACCAAAATTCAAAGAATAGAAAATTATATCGTCTCGGTAATTGGAAAATTTGAATTTTGAATTTGTTTAGGATTTAGATATTAGGATTTAGGATTTATTAAATTTATGTATAACATCCTCCTTCTCCCAATTCTCTCCGGCATAATTGCCCAACTGGCAAAACCTTTCTTTAAAGCTAACGGGCAAAAATTCGGCTTTAGAGACATTCTCTCTTATGCCGGCATGCCTTCCGGCCACAGCGCTATGGTTGTGTCCCTCGCTACTATCATATTATTAGAATTCGGGCTTTCTTCCCCGGTTTTTGCTTTAAGTTTCATTTTTGCCGTTATCGTTATCCGCGACGCCACCGGCATCCGCCGCTATCTCGGCCAGCACGGCCAAGTCCTTAATATTTTAGTTAAAGATTTGGGCGAAGATAAAATGCTTGATAGAAGCTACCCCCGCCTTTTGGAAAAAATCGGCCATACGCCCGCTCAAGTTTTGGTCGGCGGTTTAATCGGATTTTTTGTAAGTTTACTCGGTTATCTTTTCTTTTAAAAAATCATATTGCGATTAAAAATAGCCCTGGGATAATGCCAGGGCTATTTTAGTTACTCTAATCCCCCTCACCCGCTTTGACAAGGGGGGGGACGCGGACTTTCACTAATACTCCCCCTTGCCTGCCCCGCTCCTGCGCTGGATAAAAGGGGTTGAGGGGATTTTGATATAAAAAAATCCCCCCTCTTCCATACGAGAGAAGAGGGGGGCGACGAATCTGCTCACTATTTCGCGAACATTATCCGCCGAGATAATACTTTTCGGTCTGCCTTAAGGCGCATCAGATACGCACCGCTGGCAAGACCGCTTGCCGGCTTCCAGGCAATCGCATGTGGGCCGGCACTCATATTTCGATTCACGAGCGTCTCGATCAACTGCCCGGCTGAATTGTAAACATTCAGCCGAACATCTCCGGCTTTGACCAGCGTGAAGAGTATTGTGGTGGAAGGATTGAATGGGTTGGGGTAGTTTCGTAAAAGATGAAAACTTTCAGGCGCTAAACTCCCTACGCCGGTCATCTCACCGTATTCCATTATCCCAACCGAAATATCCGACCAAGGCATATTGTCGTCATTGAAGGCGGCAATGCCTGCTCCCCACATACTGACCCACTTTCTATTATTCAAATCTGTAGCCAGCGACACTATATTATCGCTAGGCAGACCATCACTAACGGTCAACATCTTCCACTGAGATCCATTAAACCCGAAAATCCCAAAGCCAGTAACTCCAAACCATTTTGTATTTTTGTTGTCCACTGTAATTGCTCGAACATCATTAATAAGTTCGATATTACGGCTTTGGGGAAAAGCAAATCTTGTCCACAGCTTTCCGTCAAAACTGTAGACCAGCCCTCTTGCACCGAACCATTTCACATTGTTCTGATCCACCGCCACGCTCTCAAAATGGTTTTGATTAAAGGAATTTGCGCCGGGTACTTTGTAGATCCTCCAGCTTTTATTATCAAAACTGCATATCCCGTGATCAGTGGCGAACCATTTCACATTATCCCGATCGACAGCGATATGGCAGCTGTATACTGCCGAATCGATGAACCCGTCCTCGGCTTGAAAATGTCTCCATTCCATTCCATCAAATGAAAAAATTCCGGCATATTGCGCCGCGAACCATTTCACATTATCCCGATCGACGGCGATAGAACTTATATAGCTATTTGTTGATATTGTATAGCTTTTCCATATACCATTATAATAGCTCACAACACCACCCTGGCCACCGAACCATTTCGAATTGTCCTTGTCCGTCGCCGAGGATTCGAAATGGTTGAACGCCCCCCCAAGATAAAAATTTTTCGATTCGCCATCTGAGAATTGAGTAATCGCCATGGTTCCAGTCGCAAAGACTGTGTTATCCATGCCAACTATAATGCTACTGTAAAACTTTTCGGGAGTAATGCTTCCATGGGTGTTCATGGAAACCTCGGCCCGAGATGCTGTCGCAAACACGGTCGACAACATTACCAGCATAAACAGCACAAAGAGCTTTTTCATGTCACTTTCCTTTCATAACAGATTAAGATTTGCCCCGCGTTACGCGGAACGCGAATTGCTATTTACTATGTTAACTTTATTAACTTTTCAAAGGTCAAACAAAAAATGTGCTAATTTTAAATAATAGCACATAATACTAATTATGTCAAATATAAAAATTTTTAACTAATTTTAGTAAAAATATTACGTCTTTTTGATATATTTAAAACTTATTCGGTTTTAAAAGCAACCAATAACCGATAATATTCGCGAGTGGATGCAGGAGGCCAAACATTAAAATGGCTACCGCCCAGACCTCTAAACTCCACGAATAAAATAAACTGCCAAGAAGCAGCGCCCCGACAATCCAGTCTATCTGGTCGGCGATTAAAAAATTTCTCCCCGGCAATATGCCTAAACGCCGTTTTATAAAACTTTTAACCGCGTCGCCCAGTATTGCCCCAAGCCCCAGCGCCAGACCGAACCAAATAATATTTCTGGATTTATAGTCAATCATAGACACCCCGGCGGCAAAAGGATAAAGATAACTTTGAATTTCTATAATTACCAAGGAAGCGAAAACACCGGAGAAAAATCCCCGCCAGGTTTTATTATTACCCAAAATCCGTTTGCCGAATAAATCGCGCCCGAAATCCATCGGAATAACCAAAACCGGAAGCCATTTAAAAAGAACCGGAGCCATATTGGCAAAAGCCGCCGGCAGGAAAAGCCAAAACACCGCCAAAAGAAAATTTAATTCAGGCGCCATAAGTTTTCTTCCATCTTATCTGGATAAAAATAAGATAATAAATACTTAAAACGGTCGCCAGAATATTAGAAAAAATAACCGCCTTGAATAAAAAATCTTTCTGAAAAAATATAAAAAGAAAAAACGAAATTACCATAATCGCTTTTAGGTAGCTTAGCCGGGCGGAAGGCCTAATAATCCAGTCAGATTTGTTAAATTCCTGCTTTTTTATCACCCCTAAAAGATAGGCGGTAGCGACGAAAAAGATATTATAAGCCAGAAGAAAAGAATTTATTTCAAATTTAAATAAAGCCAAAATAATAAATGAATAAATTACAAAATCTATCAAGACATCAAGAAATTTCCCCCGATCCGAGGCCTTATTCTGAAATCTCGCCAGCGCCCCGTCAAAAGTGTCTAAAAGCAAAATAAAGAGAAGAAATAAAGTGGCGGATAATTCATTGCCATAATAAAACCAAAATAAAAAAAAGACCCCGAACAGGAGTCTGGCATTAGTTAAAGTGTTAGCCGACAGGCCGAGCCGATCAAAAATTACCAGTACCGGCCGGAAAATAACGCCACGATATTCCTGAAATTTGACGCTAAGACTATCAATAAAATCTTTATTAGCATCTATCATATTAGAGTAATAATTTTAACCTCACCCCAAATTAACAATTACTAATTACGAATTACTAGAATAAGCTCCGGCCCGTCATTTCTTTCGGTTTAGAAAGCCCCATTATCTTTAGTACCGTCGGCGCCACATCGGACAAAATTCCCTGCGGCTTGACTAAACTTAAATCGCCGCCGGGGATTTCCTTAAAACCGATGGTTTTCCCCTCAAATTGCGAGCCGACTAAAATAAAAGGCACCGGATTAGTTGAATGCTCCTTGTCTATCATCCCGGTCTGCATATTAAACATCATCTCGGCATTACCATGATCGGCCGTTACCATGATTGCTCCGTTTTTATCCAAAACTTTTTTAGTAATTTTCCCAAGGCAATTATCAACCACCTCTATCGCTTTTATGGTCGCGGCTAAATTCCCCGTATGCCCGACCATATCCGGGTTAGCGAAATTAATCAGGATAAAATCATACTTATCGTCATCTATGGCCTTTATTATTTTATCCGTAACTCCGACAGCCGACATTTCCGGCTTTAAATCATAACTGATAACGGCAGGCGAAGGAACGAGTTCATGCTCCTCGCCTTCGCTTTTGGTTTCTCTCCCGCCGTTAAAAAAGTAAGTGACATGGGCGTATTTTTCCGTTTCCGCGATCCGCAATTGTTTTAACCCGGCCCGGGCAATTATCTCCCCTAAGGTGTTGGCTATGTCCTCCTGCGGAAAAACCACCTCCATCGGCAAATCTTTCTCGTATTCAATAAAACCGGCAAAAAATAAATTATTCAAATATTTCCAGCCGGCAAATTTATTGAAACTGGGCAGGACAAAAGCTTTGGTAATTTGCCTGGCCCGATCCGGCCGAAAGTTAAAAAATACTAAACTGTCGCCGTTCTCGACTAAAGCAACCGGCTTCCCCTTTTCTATAATCACCGTCGGCACAAATTCTTCATCGTATATCTTTTTCTTATAACTTTCTTCTAAAATTTTTATGGCATCCTCGCCCCGATTACCTTCTCCTGCCGTCATCGCCAGATAAGCTTTAGCCGTCCTATCCCAATGATTGTCCCGATCCATGGCGTAAAAACGGCCGGAGATTGTGGCAATTTTTCCCAGTCCGCAACCGGCAATATAATGATTTAAGTCCTTTATAAAACCGACACCACTATTATAAGGGGTGTCCCGGCCGTCCAAAACAACATGGATAAAAACTTCTTTAACTTTTTTCTCTTTAGCCAAAGCCAGCAAAGCGTATAAATGTTCAACCGAGGAATGAACATTTCCAGAAGAAACTAAACCGAAAAAATGCAGCTTTGCTTTATTTGCTTTGGCCTGCTCAATCGCCTTTAACAAAACCTCTTTTTTATAAAAACTATTATCACTGATAGCTTTATTAATCATAGGCAAATCCTGGTAGATAATCCTACCTAAACCTAAGTTAAGGTGGCCGACTTCGCTGTTGCCCGCTTCACCCCAGGGCAGCCCTACGGCTTCGCCGGAGGCCCGCAAGGTCATAGACGGATAGTGGGCGACTAAATCATTGAAATTGGGGGTAGAGGCCTGGGTTATGGCGTTTCCGCTATAGGGCTGGGTAACCCCCCAACCGTCAAGAACGACTAAAACAACGGGCTTCGGCCTGTTTATTTGTATATTTTTTTTGTCATCAACCATAGAATATTTAACCCAAAATTCTAAATCCTAAACAAATTAAAATGTCCGAAACTTTTATTTTTAGAAAATTTGAATTTTGAGCATTGTTTAGAGTTTGGTGCTTAGGATTTAGGATTTCTATCTTATAAGACTTCTTCCCACCATTTCTCTTGGTTTTTCTATCCCGATTAAGTCTAAAATTGTCGGAGCAATATCTCCTAAAACTCCCCCCTCCCTTAATCTAATCTTCTTGGACTCTCTATATTGCTTATTAACTATAATAAACGGCACGAGGTTGGTTGAATGTTCGGTGTCAATTTCTCCGGTCTCCAGGTTTATCATCTCCTCTATGTTGCCATGATCAGCGGTTACGACAACGGTTCCGCCGACTTCCAGATAAGCTTTTATAATCTGCCCCAGATATTTATCAACCTCGTGGCAGCATTTTATTCCGGCTTCCAGGTTTCCGGTATGGGCAATCATGTCCGGCGCGGCAAAATTAAGAAGAACAAAATCATATTTCTTTTTTTTCAAATCATAAATAACCATCCTTGCTAATTCCCCCGATTCCATCGCCGGCGTGGCATCATAAGATTTAACGTCCGGGGAAGCGATTACCGCCTGGTCTTCACCATTAACCCGGCCGGAATAACCGCCATTAAAAAAGTAAGTGACATGGGCATACTTTTCCGTTTCCGCCAGATAAAGCTGCTTTATACTGGAAAGCACCATGGGCAGAGTCTGCTTTAAATCAACACTAGGGAAAGCGGCAGAGATAGAATCTAAATCCGGGCCAAAATCAGTCATCGCCACAAAGCATAAATTTTTTAAAACTTTGCTTCTCTTAAACGAACCAGGGTTATCGTTATTAAAATCTTTTTGGACAAAAACTTTGGCCAGCTGCCGGGCGCGGTCAGACCGCAGATTAAAAAATATGACGCTATCGCCATCTTCTATCCGACCGGTCGGGTCTATTATGTATGGCTCAATAAATTCATCGTTATCCCCCTTATTATAACTTTCACTTATGGCGGCGCGAGCGCTTTCGGCCCGATGGCCCTGGCCTAAAAGCAAAGCATCATAAGCCATTTTCGTCCGCTCCCATTTTTTCTTCCGGTCCATAGCGTAGAATCTTCCTATCACCGTGGCAATCCGCTCCTTATTTTTAAAACTGCGCTCCATATCTTCCACTAATTTCAAAGCGGCGTATTTCGGAGAATCGCGTCCGTCAGTAAACAAATGTAAAAAAATATTATTTATTTTATTTTTTTGGAGAAAAGTAAGCAGAGCCAAGATATGGTCCGGCTCGCTATGGGCGCTCATACCATTAGACAGCATGCCCATTAAATGCATTTTTGTTTTATTGGCTCTTACCTGCCTTACCGCTTCTAAGAGAGCCGCATTTTTGAAGAAAGTCCCGTCGTTAATACTTTTAGAAATCTTAACCGCGTCCTGCTCCACTATCCGGCCAGCGCCGATATTCATATGCCCAGCTTCGCTATTACCGTCTTGTTTTGGCGGCAGGCCGACATAGCGTCCGTGAGCATGCAATTGGGTAAAAGGATATTTTTTGGTTATGCCGTTCATCGTCGGCGTTTCGGCCAAAGTTGTCGCATTGCCCTTTCCGGGTTTCGCCAGTCCCCAACCGTCGAGGATGACAAGTATCATGGGTAAATTATTATGTTTTATTTCTTTTTTTATCATATTAACAAATAATTGATCCGGCAAAATAAAATATAAAAGATAAAATATAAAAGATAAAATATAAAAGATAAAATATAAAAGATAAAATATAAAAGATAAAAAGGGTAAAAAATATTAACTTACTTCCAATATCTTTTATTTTTCATATTTTATTTTTCATATCTTCCTCTATTTCCATCAGCCTATTATACTTCGCCACCCGTTCTCCGCGCGAAAGCGACCCGGCCTTGATATAATCAGCTCCGACCGCGACGGCTAAATCCGCGATAAAGTCATCGTCGGTTTCTCCGCTTCGGTGCGAAACCATCACCTTGTAGTTATGTTTTTGGGCAAACTTTACGCATTCTATCGTTTCGGTTAAAGTTCCGACCTGATTCGGCTTTATTAAAATAGTATTAGCCGCTCTCTCTTTTAAGCCCTGCCGCAGGCGGTTGATGTTAGTGGCGAATAAGTCATCACCGACAATCAGCATCTCCTCGCCCAATTCTTTCGTCAAATCCCGCCAGCCCTCCCAGTCATCTTCCGCCAGTCCGTCTTCCAAAGAAATAATCGGATACTTCCTGAACCACTCATAATACAAGCCAACCAAAGTCATATTGGTAAAACTCGCCTGGTCCAACTTAAAAATGTATTTTTCCGCTTTCTTATTATAGAGACCGGAAGAGCCGACATCAATTCCTAAGCCGATGTCTTTGCCCGGCGTATAGCCGGCTTCCAAGACCGCCGCCAAAATAAGTTCAATCGCCTGCACCGAGGAAACAATATCTGGAGCATAACCGCCTTCATTGCCGACATCAGTATCAAACCCGGCTTTTTTTAGAACCCGACCTAGGTTATGAAAAATTTCCGCTCCCATTCTCACATGTTCGCTGAACGATTTTTTAGAAATAGGAATAATCAAAAATTCCTGAAAATCCAAATTCGTATCCGCATGTTTACCGCCATTAAAAATATTAAAGCACGGCACCGGCATCTTTTCCTTTTCCAATTTGAAATTATATTTAAGCGCTAAATATTTAAACAGCTCTAAACCGCCAGATAAAGCCGCGGCTCGGGCGCAAGAAAGCGAAACCGATAAAATCGCATTCGCCCCCAATTTGTTTTTATTTTCGGTTTTATCAAGCTTAAGCATGATTCCATCAATTTCTTCCTGCTTGCCAACGTCCCGCCCGATTAATTTTGGCGCAATGACTTCATGAATATTTTTTATCGCCTTTAAAACACCAAGACCGCCGTATCTCTTTTGGTCATTATCCCTTAACTCAAACGCCTCATGCGCGCCGGTTGAAGCTCCGGAAGGAACGCTTGACTTGACGGATAATCCATTTTCGAGAATAACTCTGGTCTCAATAGTCGGATTGCCGCGAGAATCCAAAATTTCGCGGGCTATAATATTTTTTATTCGCGAATCAATTTTTTTCGTTGTTGAATTATTATTTTTCATTTTATTTATTAATTAGTTTCTCTTTACTTTTAATTTTTAAACTAATTACCCCCTTCACAGACATTATTTGTTCCCCCAAACCATTGCCGACCCGTACCTGAATATTTAGACATGCAGTATTTCGGTTGACTTCCTATCTCATATTTACCAATACCAGAACCAGTGGAATAATATCCTCCGTCATTCTGCGAAAGATAATAATTCTCCTTGTACTCAAACATAATCATTAATCCATAAGACTGATAACTGTCGCCGCTATCGGCATCATAATGATACTTATAAGTACCTTGCGGGCCGGCCGGATCGCGCGGTAACGGTTTTATATAAGGAGCCAAAGCGTTTTCTAAATAGCACCAATTATTTCCGCAGAAAGAAGTGTAAGTCCAGGCTGAATTTATCGGCGGATACCGGTTATTATCATGGTAATATAATTCAAGAGCCTTTTGCATTTGCGCTAAATCCTCCAGCCGCCTGGCGTCCCTGGATTTCTTTCTGGCGACATTCACGGCGTAAACAGTAGCAGATACTAAAAAACCGATAATAGAAATAACCACTAACAATTCTATCAGAGTAAAACCTTTAGATTCTTTATCAAATGTCATTTTTAAAACTAATAAAAAATCTCTAATTTCCGTCTACGCAAACGCTTGATCCTCCGAACCACTCTCCGATATGGCCAGGGCTGGAATACTTATCCGTGCAATATCTGGGCTGAATTCCTATTTCATAAAAATACTGACTGGAGCCGCCATCATTTTGGGCAAAATGGAAATTTTCTTTGTACTCCATGCGAACTTTTAACCCATAAGTCGCGTAATTATCCCCACTGTTAGCTTCATAACCAAATTTGTAATAGACTTGCGGACCGGACGGATCGCGCGGTAATTTTTCCAAGTACGGTTTTAGAAATGTTTCCAGCTTGCACCAATTATGCCCGCAATAATCCGCCGTAGTATAAGCAAACGACACGGGCGGATATGAACTATGGTCGTGGTAATATAATTCTATCGCTTTTTGCAATTGCGTTATACCCTCTAACCGCTGCGCGTCCCTGGATTTAGTTCTGACGATATTAAATGTATAGACAGCGGCGGATAATAAGAACCCGACAATGGAAATAACCACTAATAATTCTATCAAAGTAAACCCCGCCAAATTGCCCCTGACAGAGTTTGAAGAGGTAAAGCCCTTACTTCTGTTAGCTGTTTTAAACATATCATAAAAAACTTTGACCTTGATAAAACTAAGAAAATATCAATTATAATATTTCGTATTCTACCGTCGCCGTTATTTTTATCTCGCTGCTGCCGGCTTGAATTTCCGGAGAAACTCCACCCCCCATCCCTAAAGCTTCATCGGTTGCCTTATAACTACTATAAGCAACCGGTATATAATTATTGCCAGATTCGGAAAAACTGATAATCCGGCCCAGCTTAACTCCGGCTACCTTGGCTAAATCTTCGGCCTTGGTTTTAGCCGCTTCTATGGCCTTGATTCTTGCCTCCTGCTTTAAGGTTTCTTCATTATCAACTTCAAAAGATAAACTGCCTATTTGATTTAAACCTAAACCGCCGGCGGCATCTAAAATCTGGCTTACTTTTTCCATCTCCCTTACCTTTACTTCAAGGTTTTGACTCACTTCGTAGCCCCGGAAAGTCTGCTTGCCCTTACTCCAGTCATACTGCGGATAAATACTATAATTTACGGTCTTTATGTCTTTTTCATCAATTTTAAAATCATCTTTTAATTTTTTTATGACGGCGTTCATTTTTTCCGTATTGTCTTTTTGCGCCTCCGCCACCGTTTTCTTTTCTACGTTATAACCTAATTGAACTTTCGCTATATCCGGCACACCGATTACCTCGCCTTCGCCGGTAACCATAATTGAATGCCTTTGTTCTTCGCTTACGCCGATATAATCATGGGTTTTTACGGCGTTCCAGGAAAGAATCGCCAGATAGATTGAGCCGAGCGTTAAAAAAACTCCGATAAAAATTGTCACGATTTTGTTTGGAATCATAAAATTAAAATAATAAAATAATAAAATAATATAAAAAGCTGACTTAACTGTTATTTTATTATTTTATTTTTATATTATTTTGTTATTTTACTAAGCCCCGGCATCTTCGCGCCGCTTAAAAAAGCTAGTGTCGCTCCGCCGCCGGTAGAAATCCAGTCCACATAATTTTCCATGCCGGTCATCTTT
Source organism: Patescibacteria group bacterium (assembly GCA_028711415.1). Taxonomy (GTDB): domain Bacteria; phylum Patescibacteriota; class Patescibacteriia; order Patescibacteriales; family JAQTRU01; genus JAQTRU01. The sequence goes on from JAQTSG010000037.1 coordinate 13,370, forward strand.
AGGGCCGCGATTGTTTCCCCGCCGCCGACGACGCCAAACGCCCGGCCGCGGGAACGGGTGGCAATCGCCCGCGCGACTGACAGGGTGCCGTATTTAAAATGGCTTGCCTCGGACATACCCATCGGCCCGTTCCAGATAATTGTCTGGGCTTTTTTGATAATCCGGCAATACAGTCTCATGGTCTTGGGACCAATATCTAAAATCGCTTCATTCTTTTTTACTTTAAAAACATTCTTTACTTCGGCCTCGCCACTGCCGTCTTTTTTGTCGCTCACAATAATATCAACCGGCAATAAAATATTTTTCTGCTTTAGTTTTTTCGCTAATTTTATGCTCTCCTTATCAACCAATGATTTACCAACTTCCATTCTCCGGGCGGCAAAAAAATTATTGGCTAAAGCTCCGCCAAGTAAAACTTTAAACGATTTCCGGCTTATTTTCCTAAGGAAAGAAATCTTAGTTCCTATTTTTGCCCCGCCGATTACGGCTACGAGTGGCTCCCGCGGATGAACAATTTTATCCAAATTCTCCAGTTCTTCCGCCAGCAATAACCCGGCGTAAGACGGCAGATATTTTTTAATGGCCGACATTGAAGCATGCCGACGA
>JAQTSG010000062.1 GCA_028711415.1 Patescibacteria group bacterium
AAGCCGTCTATCTTGTCGAGCTTGATTCAGGTAGTGATAGCTACCAAATTTTAAAAGGCGGTGTGGCCACCACAAATATAAAAACAGTTGAATTTGATTCTAGCGTAAATTTTCAGCAAATTACCGGTTTGACAGAAAATCAAGTGGTTTTTAATTTTTATGGCGGTGTAAGCGAATCTGGCCAAATCATTTTAGTTAACACCAACGGTAAAACCGCCACTATTAATGTTAAGCCGTCTGGATATATACAATTAGAACAATAAATATTTCTAGTTATGAGTTATAAAAAATTAATAAAACAAGAAGGCGGATTTTCTCTGATTGAAGTTATAGTGGCTTTTACAATTTTATCCGTTGCTTTTATCGGTTTAGTTCAGACCTTTCCTTTCGGTTTGTCCATAAATAAAGAAGCGGAAAATACTACTGAAGCCTCGTACCTGGCGCAAGATAAAATAGAGGAGCTAAATTCTTTAGGATATGACAATATTAATATTGGTACTATTGAAGCGAAACATCGCTTGTCTTTAGACCCAGATAATTATTTGTATAACTACCAGAGGGAAACAGTCGTAAATTATGTTGACGGCAATTTAAGCGAAGTTGTGAGCGATCAGGGGATAAAAAAAATTTCTGTTACCGTTTATTATATAAATGCCGTGTCCAAAACGGAAAAAAGCTATAATATAACAACCCTCGTAAGCGAAAAATAGTTGTTCGTCCAACGCTTTTGTGACGTTTTTACGCCCTTGACGCGAACGTTTCGTAAGCAATAAGTTTATGGATAAAAAAATTATAAACAAAAATCAAAAGGGTTTCACTCTGTTGGAGATATTAGTAAGTCTTTCTTTGTTTACTTTAGCTATTATTTTAGCCACTTCGATGTATTCTTTGTCGCAGAGATCATATAATAAAGGAGCCGGAAAAGGCGAGTTAGTGCAGAATGCCCGGGTTTCCCTGGACCGAATATCAAGGGAGCTGCGCCAATCAGTTGATATTGTCACGGTTTTACCCGAAACGGACAGCAATCCGTTAAATCCGCCGGCAGCCGAAATTTTCTTCCAGGACGGCCATGACGCCAGCCAGATAACTTATTTGCGCTACTACTTAGATGGCACCGACTTAAAACGTTCCCGTGTTGTCTATTATTTTGCCACGGAACCCGCTACTTATGTGGCGTACAATGGCATTGACCAATTCGGCGATCCGCCGGAGGAGTCAATTACCGAAGATCGGGTGGTCGGTGAATATTTTAACCAATTGCAATTTTGGGGAAGCAGCGGCTTAGTTCATGTTTCCTTGGCTTTAGAAAAAGGCCAAGATTCTTTTAATATAACCTCCAGTATTTTTAAAAGAAACTAGTAATTCGCGAAATATTAAGTTCGGAGTTTAAATAAAATCATAAAATTGCGAGGGCTATCTATTTCAGGAAAAAGAGATGAAAAATATATTTAAAACTGAAGAAAATAAAAAAGGCATCGCTTTGCTGGTGACGGTTTTATTAATGTCTTTGATTTTATTTTCCTCTTTATATTTCCTGAATTTTTCTTTAACGGAGAAAAAAATCGCTCATAGCCAGGCCTGGGGCGCAAAAACTTATTATTTAGCGGAAGCCGGTGTCGCCGAAATGGTTTGGCGTTTAAAAAATGATGAAACTTATAAAAGTAATTTTGAAGCCGACCCCGGCTGGACCACTAATTTTACCAGGGATAATCCTTTTGGCGCAAATAGCGGTTCTTATACCGTAACTATCACAAATTCTAGCCAGGCCCACGGAGAAATCGTTTCTGTCGGTACGATAGATGTCGGCGGAGGCAAAACCAGCCAAAGAATGATAAAGACCACGGTTTATAAGGCCTTGGGTCAAAGCGGTATCGGCGATAGCGCTGGTTATGCCGACGGCAATATTAATATTTCGGCCAGTATGGTTAATTTTTATAATGGCAGCGCCCATTCCAATAATACTTTCACGGTTAATCTTTTCAGCGACATTTCCGTTGATTCTGACCTTAAGGCCGTCGGCAATTATCTCCTGTCTTGGACATCATCCGCTGCGGTCGCAGGTAGAGTTTACGCCCAGAATTTTGCTCCAGCCGCCGAGGTAATTGCTATGCCAGCCATTGACTTTGATTCAGAATCCCCTAATTCCTATAAGAATAAGGCCGATGTTGTCTATACATCAGCGGAGTTTGAAGATTTAATGGAAGATAATCAAAATTTAACTTTAAACGACCCGATAACTTATGTTGATGGCGACGTTGAATTACGCGGCGGTCAGGTTTTAACTATTAACGGTTTATTGGTGGTAGGCAGGGATTTTATCGTCGGCGACCGCTACTGCCTCGGTTCTCGTTGCGGCCGGAGTTCAGTTATAGTTAATCATAGCGAAGGGCAGCCCTCCGGGATTTTAGTTATGAGAAAGGCTTATTTTAAGCTTTGGGCCGGAGATGTAGATATTAACGGCATTGTCTACGCCAATGACCAATTAGATATTTTAAGCTTTCCTCTTGGCTTTGATTTTGACGTTATTGGCGGCTTAATTGGCCGGAAATTAACGATTACCAGTGTTTGGGAGCCGATAAATATAACCCATAATAATGATTATTTAGTGGAGGTTTTAAGCGCTTCGAGTTTTTCCCCCATAATTACGGTTGAGCATTGGGAAGAAGAATACTAATCCGTTCTTTTTTATGGTATAATTTATTCAGAAGAGGTTGTGGCTTTGTTTTGGGCCAGCCCAGTATTTTCCAAATTTTAAATTTTCAATTTTAAATTTTCAAAAATGTTATTCTCTAAAAATTCAGTTTATCCCATAGGCCTAGACATTTCTGACTTGTCTTTAAAACTGGTTCAGCTTAATAAGGTCGGGGGTAAAATAAAAATTCAGGCCTTAGGGAAGATAAGCATTCCCGAGGGTTTAATAGTGGAAGGGGAAATAAAGGAGCAGGAAAAGGTTATTGACATAATCAAAAAGCTTATTGATAAACCAAAATACGGAAGGGTAAGTTCGGAGATGGCTGTCGTTTGTCTGCCGGAAACAAAAACTTTTATTAAATTAATTGAAATAGAAAAAACGCCAAATAACCTGGCGGATATAATTGAAGCGGAAATAGAAAGATATGTGCCCATGTTAATTGACGAAATTTATTATGACTGGCAGGTTATCGGCGAAAGGGATAATGTCCAGCTTGTTCTTATCGGCGCGGCGCCTAAAAAAATCGTCAATCAATATACTTATTTATTGGATAAAGCCAAATTGTCGGTAGAGGCGTTGGAAATAGAGCCCATATCTTTGTGTCGCAGCCTTTTGGCCGAAGAGTCGCCTAATTTTAAGGGCGGGTTTAATAAAAATTACGCTATTGTCGATATCGGAGCGACCAGAACAAGTCTGGTAGTTTACGCTAAAAACT
>JAQTSG010000038.1 GCA_028711415.1 Patescibacteria group bacterium
CTTTCTATTTTATTTAATTCCTCAATCAGTTCGGCCGCCACTTCCGCGGTTTTCGGAGTTATGACTAAACTGGGAGTTAAAGGATTTTTACCAACTTCCCGCAAGGCCTGGATAATTTCCGGATTATCCCTGTTTTTCTCCTGAAAAAATTCCAGGGCCTGCGCTTTAGAAATATAATTTACCTCTTTTACCTGGCTTAGATTACTTACCTCTCCTTTTAGGGCCATAATCTCCTCTTCGGTTGAATCGAGCTTTAGATAGAGACTCACATCAATTTTTTCCTTAACGGCGCCAATGGCAGTATCGCTTATCACCCTTACCGCCAAAAGCAAATTTATGGAAAACAAAGCCAAAATTAAGATGGTAATCGTGACGATTGACAGCCAAATATTGCGGTAAATATCCTGAAAGCTAAATTTTATAATTCGGATAAAAGAAAGAAAAACCATAATATCTAAAAATAAAATACTAAAAATAAAAAATAAAAAAATTTATCTAATTTAAATCTTTAAATCTATCTCCTTGTTTTTTGGTTATTTCCACCCTATTTTGTAATTCCTCCAAAATGGCCTGAAAAAAGGATGGTTTCTCCGTCCATTCGCTTTCATGATCTGGCCCGAGCCAGCCAATTAATTCTTCACCCGTATATCCTTTCACCGTATCTGTGGATATATTGCCCGATTCTTTTGAACTATTGAGCCGCCTCAATCTTTCAGCGCGTCCTGACCTTATAAATTCCGTAAGCTGAAAAATTATCTCCGGACTTAATAGCCGTTCTTCTTCGCCGGTTTCGGCTTTTTCTGGAATATCTTTTCCTCCATCCAGATTAAACTGAAATATTTTTACCATAGATTTGAAATTTCCAGCTCTTAAAAAAGAAAGAAAAACTATAAATTTTGATTAAAAAATAAAAAATTTTTATCTTTTATTTTTTATTTTTAATTTATAAAATATATTTCCCTATCTCCTGGTCGCTTACCACCATGCCGTTATCCAAAGTAACAACGCGCCTTTTCAGCTTATTGACGACCTCGCGGTTATGAGTAACTAAAACCACGGTCGTGCCGAACCGGTTTATCCGCAGAAGCAGTTCCACAATTTCATTGGCGTTAATAGAGTCAAGGTTACCGGTCGGCTCGTCCGCCAGAAGAATTTTTGGCCGGTGGACTAAAGCCCGGGCAATCGCGGCTCGCTGCTGCTCCCCGCCGGAAACTTCCCGCGGATAACGGCCCTGCTTATCTTCCAAACCGACTATTTTCATAACCTGCGGCACAATGCTAGATATTTTTGTCGGCGTATTGCCGCAGACCTCCAAAGCGAAAGAAACGTTTTCCCGCAAATTTTTTTTTGGCAAAAGTTTAAAATCCTGATAGATAACGCCTATCTGCCGGCGCAGCCAGGGCACTTCCCTTTGGCCGATATTGGTAATATCCCAGCCGCCAACCAAAACTTTGCCGTTAGAGGCCCGCTCTTCGCCGGTTAAAATTTTTACCATCGTGGTCTTACCGGTGCCGGACTGGCCGACGACAGAAACAAACTCACCCGGTTTAATATGCAAATTAACCTCTTTTAAGGCCTCTACGTCCGGCTGATAAATTTTTGAAATATTTAAAAGCTTAATCATAATTTAAATAATAAAATAATATAAAAATAAAATAATATAAAATAACCGAGAGAACAAATTAAATAGTTTTATTTTATTATTTTATTATTTTTTTTACGACATATTTAATAAGATCCCCGGTCTCAATAAAGCTGCCGTCTCTGGTGCCGCTGCCGAAAGTAACGGCGATTAACCGCCGATTGCCGACTTTAGCTCTAATCATCAGGCAGTAGCCGGCCTCATCTAAATAACCAGTTTTTGACCCGGCGATGGCAAATCCATTATTCACCTCCAGCAACTTATTGGTATTTCTTAAGCGATGGGGTTTTTTTGTGTTCAGGGTGGAAAATTTGTAGTCTTTAGTAAGACTGGCTTTCTCTATAATCGGATGAACAAATATCTTTTTAGTTATTATAGCATAATCCAGGGCGGAACTCACGTTTTCCGGAGATAAACCGGTCGGTTCAGTAAAATGGGTTGAAGTCGCACCCCAGCCGACAACAGTTTCATTCATCTTTTTTATAAATTCTTCGCGAGACAGACCGCTCACCCGGACTAAAGTTTCAATGGCGTTATTGGCCGAACCCACCAAAGCGGAATAAACTAAATTCTCAACCGTTAAAGTGTCCCCGTCTTTTAAGGTCACCTTGGCTGATTCCCATTTATTACAATACTGATAATTAAATTCTTCATCCTGAACTTTATAAGTCACCACGGCGTCTAAACTCGGCCGGGTATCTAAAAATACTTTTATGGCCACTAATTTTGTTAAGCTGGCTAAAGGCAGGGTGCTAGTGGCATTTTTTTCTAAAAGAATTTCCTCGCTGTCTTCGTCCATAACAATAGCTGATTTAGAGGTAATGGCTAATTCCGGCGCGGCTCCATTTTCGGCTATGCCCAAAGTCCGGCCATAAGCGTCAGGGATAACTTTAAGCGGTTCCACTCTTACGTTAATTACTCCCTCTCCCAAAGAAGCGATTCTAGCAAAAGCAATTTTATCCAGGTCAATCACTCGGTCAGGATGCAGGTTCCTATCCGGCCCATAATCATTTATTTCCACATCCACGAATTTACTATTGGCCGTGTTATAAACCCGCAACTTTGAGCCTTTGGGAAAATCCGGAGAAGCGGCGAAATCTCCGTTTTTATAAGCATACCAACTGGCCCGGCCAACTACGGGAATTTCCGGATGGGAAAAAACCGCGATTCGGGCAAAAGGCAGATGAATTAAAGACCTTATAAATTTTTCTTCCGGATAATCTTTGGTCGGCAAAGGCCGCCAGGAATTGAAATTCCTGTCATAGAAAAAAACCTGCTTATAACCTTCCCCTTCTTCGCTATAAGCAAACTGGATATAAAACGGCTTATTATCATCATAAGCGGCCTTATTCTTAAATTCAAACTGATAAACATTGCTTATCCTGTCTAATTGCCAGGGCGTAGGCATATTTTCATTAATCTGGGCAATTTCAACGCCGGTCGCTTCTGACAGGATGCCGGGGACTAAAGATAATTTTAATTCATTATTAAAAGCCGCTACCGTATAACCCTTGGCAATTGTTGCTTTATCAAGGTTTATGGAATAATACTGATTGGCGTTACCCGGCTCCACTTCATCAGCAAAAACAAAACTACCAACGAGTAATGTCAGTAGTATTGCTATTATTCCTGTTTTTCTTAAACAATTTTTTATCATTAAATAAAAAGCTTATTTGACTAGATTAAATTATAACAATATAATTATATCATAAAAAATCATTTGGTAAAAATCAATCAGTAATTGGGCATTTACCATTCGTAAATCTAAAATCTTAAACCCCTGCCGTCAGGCAGGTTAAATCTGAAATCTGAAATCGGCAATCTAAAATCATAGGCGGGTATAGTATAATGGTAGTACGCGACCTTCCCAAGGTTGAGGCACGGGTCCGATTCCCGTTACCCGCTCAGGTAATAACAATTAACAGTTAACTATTAACTTTTAACTATTAACTGTTAACTGTCAATTATATGCTGAAAGAATCAAATTACGTAAAAATTGCGGTGGCGGTACCGCGCCAGTCAGCCGATAAAATCCGGGAGATCTTAGGCAGAGCCGGCGCCGGGCAACAGGGCAAATATAAATTTTGTAGCGGCTCATATAAAGCCACGGGCCGTTTTATTCCTCAAGAGGGCGCGCATCCGGCGATTGGCCAACAAGGAAAATTAGAAGAAGTGGAAGAGGAAATAATTACCACAATTTGCCATAAAGATTTAGTTAAAAAAGTAGTAGCGGCCATTAAAAAAGCTCACCCCTACGAGGAGCCGCCGATTGACATAATCCCCCGGTTGGATATAGTCTAATCATATCAAGCCGAGATAGCTTCCCGCCATAAAGGCGGGACAGGCAGCTGGTAGACCTGCCCGCCATCGCCTAAGCCCCTTTAGCTCAACTGGTAGAGCAACGGTATCGTAAACCGTAGGTTGCCGGTTCAACTCCGGCAGGGGGCTCAGGCGTAGGCAGGCGGGGCAACGTCCCGCCGTTCGTGAACGGCGGGATAACGCGTAGGTCGTGGGTCCAAATCCCACTCTCGGCTCAAATTAAGGTCGCCGGCCTGCCCCGTAGAAGCGAAGCTTTGTGCGGGGTCCGATCCCGGCCATCGGCTCAAACAAAAACAAGGTGAGATTTGAAAATTTCATCTTGTTTTTTTGTTTTCTTGTTTTATTGCTTTCTTGATTAGTCCGCCAAAACCAAAACTTTTAACTCCTCTAACATTTTATCCAAATATTCATCTAAGGTTATGGACTTTATAAAAATATATTTTAATCTTGTGTCTTCTTTTTTTACAAGATAATAACCCCTATCAGTAATTATAATATCGCTTACCTGCCCGATTTCCAGCCGCTTAACCTCTTCGGTAAGCTGTAAAAATTCACTATCTTCGCTCACATAGCCCTGCTCGTCCCCGTATTTTCCTCCTATTTTTTCAAAACTTTCTTCAACTTGAGGCGCGCTAACAAGTTCCTTTATTTTATTTATCCGGCTATAAGAAACTTCGTTTTCCTCTTTATCAAGAGCTAATTGCAAATTAATTTCTTTCACTATCTCCTCCTGCCCTTTGCCAATAAAACTTAAATTGTATTTTTTCGCCAGTCTGGCCAAAGAAATTTCTTCTATAAATACCCTTCTGGCGACTCGCTCAAATTCCTGACCGCTATCTAATTCCTTCTTTAATTCACCCATTATATTCTGATAATCATAATATTCAATAAAGCCAATTTTCGTGATAACGGCCGGCACTGGCAGGTAACTCGCCGCCTGGCGGCTTATTTTATTGTCTAAATTAAGCTTTAGTAAAAGAAAAGAAAAAATAAGATAAAGTAAAACCGCTGAAACGACTAAAAATAAAGTGGAAAAAACTATAATTTTTCCGGCCAGCCAGGAACTTCTTCCAAGGCCGCGAAAAAGACCTGATAACTTTTTCTTCGCTTCAAGAAGCCAAATTTCTCTGGCCTGCTTTCTTTGCCTTTTTCTTTCCTGTCTGATCTTTTCCTTCTGTTCTTTAACCCTAGTCTTTTCCCTCTCTTTTTCCGCCTTCATTTTTGCCTTTGCTTCTTTTTCCTCCGCCTTTTTCTTAATTGCTTCTTTTTTCTTCTGTTCTTCCATTTCTTTCTTTTTCATTTCCTCATTTCTTCTCATCTCTTCTTCTGCTTCACTTTTTTGTTTTCCCTGTCCCGCCTTGGCGGTGATTGTTTTTTTGCTTTCTTGCTTTTTTAATTCCGTTTCCTTAGCCGCTTTTCCTATTTGGGCGATTCCGCTAGTAAGCGATTTCTTAAAAGTCGCCGGCCGGGGCGGAGACGAAATAACTGACTCCTCTTTTTTTTCTTCGTTTTTTTCCTTCTTCCGGGATTCCGCGTCTAAATCTTTAGCCAAACTGGCTTTCCCTTTTAGCATCTCGTCTTTAGTGATAGTAATTTTTTTGCCGGCCGAACGGGGCGGGATAGAAGAAACTCCGTCAAGCATTTTTCGGCCGGACGAAAAAATTTTTTTCTCTCCACCCTGAGCCCCTGTCCCGAGCTCTGGTCGGACAGCTTGCCTGTCCTGATCCCGTTTTGGCATAATGAAAGATCGAAGGGTTTTTCCTTTTTCCTGTTTATCTGTCTCGCCGATTGTATCAAGAACGATTTTTCTCGCTCTTACAAGCTCTTCTCCGCTTAATTTTTTTATGCCATCCAGGCTTTTGCTAGGCATATACCTTAAAAATTATAAGGCCACCTGACCTCCTATAAACTTTTTCTAAAAAAATAATCACACCACCGACGCGGATTAGAAAAATTCTCCCGATTATCCCCGCTTTCCGCCTCCAAGTCAAAAGCGGTGGTTGTGGAAATATCATCTTTTATTACGGCCACCTTCTCTCCCTCCTTTTTTAAACCTAAGTTCAGGCGGGCCTTCTCCTCGACAAATTGCTCTGACTCTAAATAAGCAATAAGTTCCTTTAAATCTTTATTTTTAGATTCAAAATCCGAGATCTCTTTATCCAGTTCCTTTATTTCCTTGCTTAAATAATAACGTTTGCTTACGTTCCTGGCCAAAGGAAAACTTATTAAAATAACCAAAATCAAACCGACTAAAGCTAAAAACTTCTGGCTATATATGATTTTCGCAAAAAAATTTCCCCTTCTATTATTTATCATAGCATAATTTTTAATTAACTGCCATCAACCCTCCTGATAAAGTAATGTTTTATTATCTCTATCATTATAATGCTTAAAAAGCCGGAGGAAATAACCAGAAGCCAACTGTTTACCGAAAGAGGGGTGGTCGCCAAAATTTTTTGCAAAGGCGGCCAATAAATCGCTCCAATAAGCAGGAATAAGCTAAAAGCAACCGCTCCAACTAGATATAAATTAGAAAAAGGGTTAAGGCGCCAGATCGGCTTCTTGAAACTGCGCAGGCTGAAAATATACATTAAAGAATCAACGCCGGCCGCTGCGAAGACAATAGTCCTGATATAACCGAGGTCAAAGCTATGCCTTAACAGATAATAAAAAATCGCTAAAATAAAGAAGTCGCGGACTAAACCGGCGGCAAAAATAATCGCCTTCATTTCTTTGTTTATAATCGGCTCTTTTTTACTTATCGGCTTAGCCGCCATAGTCCCATCATCGCCTCTTTCAAAGGCTAAAGTAAAATTCGGAAAACCGTCATTAATAATATTTATCCATAAAATTTGCAGTGGCAAAATCGCCAGGGGCGCGCCCAGAATTATTGAACCGATGATTAAAATCACTTCGCAAAAACTGTCAGAAATCAGATAAGTGATTACTTTACGGATATTGGAAAATATAATTCTTCCTTCCAAAACCGCCGCCACAATAGTTTTAAAATTATTATCCAGAAGCACTATATCCGAAGTTTCTTTGGCAATATCCGTGCCGGTGCCTAAAGCGACGCCGATATCAGCCGCTTTCAAGGCCGGGGAGTCGTTAATCCCGTCTCCGGTCATGGCGACGACTTCGCCCCGGGCCTGCAAGGCCTTAACAATCCTTAATTTATGATGCGGGCTTACCCGGGCGTAAATATCAATCCTCTTAACCAGCTCCTCAAGTTTTTTATCATCTATCTTTTCCAAAATCTCGCCGGTAATAATATCCTCGGCTCTTACCTTTATGCCAAGTTCTTCGGCAATTGCCCTGGCCGTAAAAGCATGGTCGCCGGTAATAATAATCGGCCTGATTCCGGCCTGGCGGCAAATTTTTATGGTTTCTTTGGCTTCCGGCCGCAAAGGATCTTTTAAGGCAATAAAGCCGACAAAAGTTAAATTCTGGTCAAGCGCCGGCCAATTCCTTTTTTTCTCTGCTTCCCTATCTAAATCTTTTAAGTTACGGACGGCTACGCCAAGGACCCGCAGCCCGGAAGAAGTAAACTTCTCATAAACCCGGGTCAATTTTTCCCTCTCCTCTTTTGTAAGTTTATGCAAATGGCCCCGATGGTAAAATTCTTCTGATTTTTCCAGCAATTTTTCCGGCGCGCCCTTTTCATAAAGGATATAATTTCCCTCTCTGCCTTTATGCAAAGTAATCATAAATTTTCTTTCACTATCAAAAGGCAATTCATCAATTTTTGGTTCAACTTTTAAAAGTTTCCTCCGGTCCAACCCTGACTGCCTGGCGGCCGAGAGCAAAGCAATTTCGGTCGGCGCCCCGATAATTCTTTCCTTGGCCAGCTTGTCTTTAGAAGCCTCTATTATCGCGTCGTTGCACATCATGCCAATCTGCAAAGCCAGACTCACAATTTTTGCCTCCTCGCTATCCTGCCTTGAACCAAAAGTTTTTAATTCAAATTCTCTCTCGCCGATAATAATATCAGATACCTGCATTATACCTTCAGTTAAAGTGCCGGTTTTATCCGCGCAAATTACCGTTGTTGAGCCCAAGGTTTCCGCCGCCACTAATTTCCTGGTCAAAGCTTTCTGTTTCAAAATTCTTTGCATGCCTAAAACCAAAATTACGGTTACGGCCACAGCCAGCCCTTCCGGAATGGCCGCTACCGCAATCGCCACCGCTACCATAAACATCTCAAAAAAATCCCGGCCCTGCCAGACGCCGATGCCGATAATCAATAAACAAATAAAAATCACGGCCAAACCTAAAAATTTAGACAGACGCGATAAGCGCAGCTGCAAAGGAGTCTTTTCTTCCGGTGTAGCTTTAACCAGTTCGGCAATTTTTCCTATCTCGCTTCTTGAGCCGACCGTGGTCACTACCGCTTTTCCGCTGCCGCGGACTATCATAGTGCTCCCAAAAACCATATTTTCCTGGTCAGCTAAAGCCGCGCCTTTTTCTAATTTATCTAAAGATTTAGAAGAAGGAATTGATTCGCCGGTTAAATTAGCTTCGCTGGTCTGCAGATTGCTGGCCTCAATTATCCGGCCGTCAGCCGGTACTCGGTTGCCGGTCTGCAAAATTATAATATCGCCGATAGTCAATTGGTTGCTATCAATAATGATTTCCTGCCCATCCCGCAAGACCAAGGCCTTGCGCGCTACCATCTCTCTCAATTTGCTTAATGCTCGATTAGCTTTATTTTCCTGAAAGAAGCCGATAATGGTGTTAAGGATAATCGCGCCGGCAATCACGCCCGCGTCAATATATTCAGAAAGAAAAAAAGAAATAATGGCCGCCGCCAAGAGAACGTAAATCAAAGGGCTCCTGAATTGGGAAATAAAAATAGTGAGCCGGCCTAAGGGTTTTTCCTCTTCCAGTTTATTCGGCCCGTATTTTTTCAACCGCCGTTCCGCTTCCTTATTTAACAGTCCGCTCGTTGAGGTCCCTAGTTTTTTTAGGCAGGATTCAATTGATAAACTATGAAAATCGGACATGGGTGTTGGTCCGCCAGCTGGCGGATTAGGTATTAGTTGCTAGGTATTGATTAGATATTAGATATATTTACAAAGTGATTTTTCTAAATTTGTAAGCATCTTGCCGCAAATATCATATTCATCCCAATACCTATTATAACATAATAACCCAGCAAATTAAAAAACCCATTCTAGTATCGCTACTTGAATGGGTTGTTAGGATTCTGCACATCAGATGCCGCCCGTTGGATGTGGGTGTGGGCGGCGCAACCTCCCTACTATTTGTGCAATTTCACAGGACCTACTCCTATGTTTAATTGTTTTGGACGTAAGCTAATAAAATTACGTCCTCTAGTTTTAAAAGCCACGGCCATATACGTCGGCTGGGCTTAAGTTTGAAATAAGCAAACTTTGATTTACATTTACATCCCGCCGCTTTTGGCATAAGCTAAGAGCGGCGAAGATAAATATAAATTTTAAAGAGGGTATGCCTCCTTAATAAATACTTCTACAACAATTAAAGGTAAAACCTTTATAAAGCGTAAAAATATTTAACCTATAATCATAGCATACTTTAAAAAATTTGTCAAGTATTTTTAATCAAAATTACTATATTTTTGCTAATATTAAATAAAAAATCAGTTTAATCAGCTTAATCTATGGCTAATTATATTAAATAACCACAGATTACACAAATTTAACAGATTTGGCAATAAAAAAACACATGTTAAACACATATTCTAATAATTCCCAATATCTAAACATTCAATACCTAATTAACTAAGCAACTAATCACAAATTAACTAATCCCTAATCCCCTCGGCTCTTCGGCGTCACAGAAAATCCCATATACTTTCCCAGCATCAGCCGAGTCTGGGCTTCCAATCCCGGAATAGCGCCAAAAATTATAATACTAAACGGCAGAACGAGCCACTGCAGGACCATTACAATATTTTTATACCAACCATATCGGGGAGGCCGCGGCGGCAAAAGCAAGGTGGAAATAATGGCTGACACCGCCAAACCAACCATGGCAAAAATCATTAAAGTGCGGGTGATGAGCGGCAGATTGGAAGAAAGAACCGTAGCGTTAAAACGGTCTCCACCTAAAACCATCGGCATCCAGCCGATTACGGCAATAATTAAAGCGTTGGTGGCCCAGGAATGAAAACCGTAAAGCTGCACTAAAATCCGGCCGATTATCTTTCTTTTGGGCAGCTCCTTCCATTTCTTTACGGTATTAAATATTAAATAAGGAATATTTTCCACTCCCCAACCCCAGCGCCGCTGCTGCTTATAAAGACTCTTGGCCGTCTGCTTCGCGGTTTCATCCATCGTGACATCCATGGAAACCGGAAAATAAAGCGGCTCAACGCGGTAATCGCCCTGATAGTAAAGAAGGCAATGCCAGAAAATCCGGGAATCCTCGCTCACCATCGTGGTTGACCAGAAATTTATGTCAGCTAAAGCCCGCCAGGTCATGGAATGGGAAGAATAAGTGGCTAATTTCTCATGACGCATCTGCTGCATCATCTGCCAAAAAGTATTGGAGGAAGCGGCGACGCGGGCAAAAAACGAAGACTGCCAGATATTGTTGTTATAAACCGGCACCGGCTGGTAACTCGCCCGGTAAGGAGCGGAGACCGTTAAAAATTTATAAGTGAGGCAAAAAAAATAGCCGGGTTGAACCACGGTGTCAATATCAAAAACGCTTACCAATATTTTATCATAGCTAAGATTTTCCTTATCAACGATTTCTTCTTTTACCTTTCGCCCGGCCCAGGCCTGGTTGGCGCCCTTGCCTTTTAATTCCCCGATAATATCCGGATGGATGGTAATTAAAAAATTCCTGAACTTAGGCCCGAATTCTTGCTTAATTGCTTCCGCCCTCTCTTCCGCCGGCCGGCCCGCCCGGCCTTCAATCGCTAAAACGACTATCATCTTTTCTAAGGGATAACCGTCGCTAACCAAACCCTGAAAGCTTGACCTGATAACTTCCAAACTCTCGTTATAAGTCGGAAAAATTATCAGGTGAATTATATCCGGCCAGGCCATTCCTTTTTTTGCTAAACAATTGCCCGCTAATTCTTTCTTTTTAGAACGCGGAGCATCGGGGTCAAAATAGCAAAAAGGAGAAACGGTAAGCTCCTCGCATTTTTTTTGCCAGTCTATTTTAATGTTTCCTTTTAATTTCCGGAAAGAGGCAAGTAAATATAGGCCTAGATACAAGACTAAAAGAAGCCAGTAAACGTCAAAGGCAATAATAAAATAAGCGACCCACACCGGTTTAAAATATGAGCCGACCAAAAGGATAAATAAAGTTCCCCAGGATAAAAAACCAGGCAGGATTTCTAAGAGCCGATACAGCCGCTTGTCCTGCCCGGTAAGCTCCGTTGCCTTGCCGATTTTTAGATAATCCATCTCTTAGATTTAAGATTTAAGAATTAAGAATTAAGAATTAAAAATACTGATAAATAATTTATAACTTAAATTTACAACAAACATTCTTAAATCATAATTCTTAATTCCTAATTCTTTATCATAACTTCTTCCCCTTCCCTAATTTCTTCCCCATCTCTAACTCTAATCTTCGGCTGGCTGTTTTTAAAATCAACCGGTTTAACCTTCTTTATTTCCTCTAAAGACAACTCCTCTTCCGAGCCCGTCTTTGCCAAATTTTCCTCCTCTTCCATCCTCTTTAGCTCTTCCTGTTTGCTCTTTTTTC
Organism: Patescibacteria group bacterium; assembly: GCA_028711415.1. Taxonomy (GTDB): domain Bacteria; phylum Patescibacteriota; class Patescibacteriia; order Patescibacteriales; family JAQTRU01; genus JAQTRU01. Next base: position 11,669 of record JAQTSG010000038.1, read on the forward strand.
TCAATTCCACTTCCTGCCGCTTTTCCTCGCGCAAAACCGACAAGCATTCTTTGCAGTAAACCGGCCGAATGCCATCGGGCTTAAAAGAAATCATGGTTTTCTTTCCGCAACGGGAACAAACAACGGCAAAATCATTATCTTGGTCATTTTCCTTCTTGCCTGCCCCATTGTCGCGGCGGCCCGCTTCATCGCGGCGCTGGCCAGGGCGGCGGTTTTCCTCTCTCTTTTCCCCGTTAACCGCGCTTGGAAACCTGTCTCTAACCGGGTTTATTCTTGCCTCCGACATCGTTCTCTCCGCCGGTTTTCTTGCTGGCGCCGGCCTGTCATTTCTGCTTTGGATAACTTTTTCTTTTTCGTCCTCTCCCTCGTCATTTTCATGCCAGCGCATAATTTTATCTTCAACGACTTTTCTCTCTTTAGCGTACCTTTCCCGCGTAACTTTTATGACTTTTTCCACATTGTTGGTTTTTTCCTCCTCCGGCAAAGGCGCTAACCCCCGGGCCGAGAAGGGGTCAGAAGCAATGCCGTCAATCATTAATTTCAGATACATTTCATATTTCGGCAAATTAACTAAATCTTCCTCGGTAAAAGTCGGGGTGAATTCTTTCACTAATTCCTCGGCATCAGTCGCCCCGACGCGGAAAACAACCAAAGTGCCGATATTGCCGAAAACCGCCGCCTTGACTACGTCTCCCAGTTGTTCAATATACTGGTTAGCCATAATTAAATCAAGGCGGTATTTTCTCGCTTCTGACAAAATATTGGCAAAGCTATCCGTCGTAAAATTCTGGAATTCATCAATGTAAAGATAACAATCATTTCTTTGGTTCTCCGGAATATTAACCCGGCTCATGGCCGCGAGCTGAATTTTAGTAATCATCATTGAACCGAGCAGAGAGGAATTATCCTCGCCAATCCGGCCCTTGCTTAAATTCATGATTAAAATTTTCCCTTCGTCCATAATCTCGCGCATATCAATTGAAGATTTGACCTGGCCGACGATATTACGGATTAAAGAACTTGATAAAAATTGCCCGACTTTGTTCTGGATAGGCGAAACCGCTTCCGACGCGAATTTGTCCGCGTAACCGGCAAATTCATTGACCCAAAAAGATTTTACTACCGGATCTTGAATTTTGGCTATAACTTTTTTCCTAAAAACTTTGTCGGAAAGCATGCGGGTTACGCCTAAAAGGGTTGAACCCGGGTAATCTAAAATCGCCAAAATGGTGTTACGCAAAATATATTCAAGCCGCGGCCCCCAGGAATCAGCCCAAAGTTTCTGAAAAACTCCGATAAGCCCGGAAGCGACCAAATGCCGGAGATGCGGAGCCACCTGCTCAACAACATTAAAAGCAATCGGGTAATCCATATCCGCCGGATTAAAATAAATTACATCGTTAATCCGGTTGGTCGGAATATACTCAATTATTTTCTCCGCTAAATCGCCATGCGGGTCAACTACAGCCACGCCCCGGCCGGACCGGATATCCTCCACAATCATATTTTCCAGAACCGTTGATTTGCCCATACCGGTTTTCCCGATCAAATACATATGGCGGCGGCGGTCGTCGGTTTTGATGCCGAATTTTAATTTCCTATTGCGGAACGTGGTTTCCGCGAAAGTTGTTATTTCGCTGTTAATCATAAACTTATCTTTAAAAATCCGAAATCCTAAATACGAAATCCGAAACAAATCAGAAATACTAAATTCTAAATTAAAAACGTTTTGTCCCGCCTCGGCGGGATTGACCATTTGTGCTTGTTTCGGATTTCGGATTTCGTGCTTCGAATTTTAAAACTTAAGGGCATCAGCAGATAATATTTTAAAACATAAAACCTTCGTCTTTTCTAAACAAAGGGTAGGTTCTCCGGCGGCGCGCCCTTGTCCTCCATAGCCGTAGCGAAGGAGGGCCTCTCTTCTTCTGGTTCTTCCGGCTCAGCTTCAGCTACGAGCGTTTTTTCTTTTTTAACAACAGGGTTGGCTTCGCCGATCTCTTCCCGCAATTCCCCCAGGAAAAGCGGCTCGGCTTTTTCTTGACCGACTATTTCTTCCGCTTGCGGCAAAGTCATCGGCGGCTCGGCTTTGCGGCCCGGCGCTTTCTGGATCAGCGGCGCTTTCACCACGCCCTCGTGCGGAAAATGCCAGATGGTCGCCAATTCTTCAATATTCATCAGCCCGGGAAAGCGCCCGGCCATAGTGTCGCGCTTGATATAATTATTTAAAATTTTATTT
>JAQTSG010000039.1:0-2041 GCA_028711415.1 Patescibacteria group bacterium
GAAATTTAAGGACGGTGATAGTGTCACCGGTCACGCCTTCAACCTGCCGCCGGAAAATGGCAGTCGTGGCTCAATGATTATTCCGGCTGGCGGCTTTGCGCTTTTAGCTGGCAATGCCGAAACCCTGATTTCGGATCTGCTGAATTACAACGGAACAATTATTGACACGGTAATAAGTCTAAATAATACTTCCGCCCAGTTAAAGTTGCTCAATGCTGAAAAAATTGAAATTGCTGTGGCTTCTTATGATAAAAGTTTGGGCGCTAATGGCAATGGGAAAACTCTGGAATGGGATGGTAGTATTTTTAAAGAAAGTCTAACTGAAGGCGGCACGCCGGGCGCAGCAAATGGTGTTCAAGTTCCGCCAGATGAAGAGCCGGAAACACCAGAAAATCCCCCCGACCCCCTTTATCAAGGGGGAGAAACGGCGACTTCAACCTCTTCTAACCCCCCTAACCCCCCTAACCCCCCTTTGCAAGGGGGGAAAAAAATAAATCTGGGCGATGTGGTAATTAACGAATTTGTGTCTGATCCGGCTGACGAAGAAGTGGAGTGGATTGAATTATATAACGCGACCGGAAAGGAAATTGATTTATCCGGCTGGACGATTGAAGAAGGTGGCGGCGCTAAGACAAATCTATCCGGTATTTTGGCGGCAAGCGGAAAAGAAAAATTTTTAGTCGTAGAAAAGCCAAAGGGAAATTTAAATAATAGCGGGGATATAATAATTTTACGAACCGGCGAGGAAATTTTAATTGATCAGGTGGCTTATGGGAATTGGAATGATGGCGATTTAGCCAATAACGCTCCGGCCGCCTCCGACCCCAATTCTTTAGCCAGGAAATTTGACGGGCAGAATAGTTTTAATAATTTAAATGATTTTTCTATTACCGCTATCAAGACTAAAGGAACAAGTAATATTATAATTGCCGTGGCTGGCGAAGAAGAAGAGGAAATAAGCGCGGCGGGAAAAGCTCTTTATGATTATAGCGATGATATAATTATTTCCGAAATTTTACCTAATCCGGTTGGCAGCGATAACGAAACCGAGTTTATTGAGTTATATAATAAAGGAGAAAGGGAGGTAAATCTCCGCGGTTGGGGCATAGGCGATGACAGTAAAACGAAATTTAAATTCAAAGACGATGTTTTTGTAAAAAATGGGCGGTACCTGGCAGTCTTGCGCTCGGAAAGCAAGATTGCTTTGAATAATAACGGGGATAAAGTGAATCTTTATCAACCTTTAAAAGAGACGCTTCAGCAGATAGCGGAATACAAAGGAGCCGAAGAAGGCCGGAGCTATAACTGGGCAACCAGCAGCCGGGAATGGATTTGGAGTGAAATTACTACGCCGGGTAAAGCTAATATTATAAAAACCGTAAATCATCCGCCGCTTGTTTCTTTCGTTTGCCCAGAAGAAATTATAGTTGGCCAGCCGGTTCTTTTTGACAGTTCAGACACGATTGATGAAGACGGAGACAAATTAAAATTTAGCTGGGATTTTGGCGACGGGATAAAATTAGATTTGGCCTCGCCCGAGCACGCCTTTTTAAAAGCCGGAAATTATTTAGTGAAGCTAGCGGTAAGCGACGGGGAAAATGAAGTAAGTAAAGAAGAAATTTTAAGAATTCTTTCCTCGGCTGGCCAGCCCGAAAAGGCAAGCGAGGTGAGCGGTCTATTTTCGGTTATAATTAACGAAGTCCTGCCTGACCCGGAAGGAAGCGATAGCGAGGAATGGATAGAATTTAAAAATAATGGTTTAGGCAAAGTTAATTTACTTGGTTGGCAGGTAGATGATATTGAAGCTGGCAGCCAGCCGTATAAAATCAGTTCTGATTTGTGGCTGCCGGCTGGTGGTTTTTATTTAATGGAAAGAAGCGAAAGCGGGCTGGCTTTAAATAATGCGGATGAGTCAATCCGTTTATTTAATGAAGCGGGAGATTTGGTCGATGAAATTTATTATGAGAAATCTTATAGTAATGAATCTTATGCCCGAGATGAAAATGGCAAATACTTTTGGACAACGGCTTTAACGCCGGGG
>JAQTSG010000039.1:2051-13494 GCA_028711415.1 Patescibacteria group bacterium
CGGAAAATGTTTTGGGAGTTAAAGTTAAATCAGGAGAGTATGCCTCCGTAGCTTTAGAAAAAATAAAAGAGTTGGAAACCGGCGACTTGGTGAAAGTAGAAGGGACTGTCGCGGTTTTACCCGGAATTTTAGGCGTTCAATATTTTTACATTATCGGTTCTTCCGGCGTCCAGGTTTATAATTATAAAAAAGAATTTCCGGATTTAAAAATCGGCGATTATATTGAAGTGAGCGGCGAAATATCGGTTAGTGGCGGCGAGCAGCGGATAAAAACAAAAAGTAAAGATGATATAAAAATAATAGAATCCAGGCAGGCACCGGCTCCTGCCGAATTGGCCATAGAAAAAATTACCGATGACTATCTTGGCAGTTTAGTTTCCATAACCGGAGAAATTACGGATAAAAAAGGTTCAACTATTTATCTTGATGATGGTACTGAAGAAATAAGAGTTTATATAAAGGAAGCCACCGGCATAAACACCGGGGAAATAAAAGAAGGCGAAACTTTGGCCATCGCCGGCCTGGTAAGCCGGACCGAGTCCGGCTTAAGGATTATGCCGCGTTTCCCTGATGATATTATAAAGAAAGACAGCGAAAGCCAGGGCCAAACCGGCCAGGTTTTAGGCGAAGTGGCGGTAAGCGATGAATGGTCTATAACTGCCCGCGATAAAAAACTGGAATTATTCAGGTATTTATTGGTTTTAGCCGGAGGAGCAATTGTGGTTTTGGGCGGATTATTAGTTAAAGGATCTAAGGGAGAAAAGGGCGGTTAATTTCATTTGACTTATTTTTTTTACCTTGCTAAAATGAAATAACTAATAAAATAATAAAATAATAACAACTCTTATGAACATAAAAAAGCTAATTATTGTTTTAATTATCTTGGTCGCGATCGGTGGCGCTGGCTATAAATTTTTCGGCGCGAAAATCGCCGGCAACGTCCTGTCTCCGGAAGAAGCCAAGGCCACGGCGGAAAAATTTATTAAAGAGAATTTAGTCCAAGCCGGCACGGAGGTGGCTATAAAAGAAGTTGTTGAGGAAGGAAGTCTTTACAAAATCGTTTTAAGTGTTGGCGGGCAGGATTATGATTCCTATATCTCAAAAGACGGCGCTAAGTTTTTCCCGCAGGTTCTTAATATAAAAGAACTGGAGAGCGAAAAAGAAAAGGCGGACGCGGCAGCCGCAGCCGGAACAGATACGTCAGCCGTGGCCGGAAGTAAAGTGGTGGCTAAATCTGATAAGCCGGCTGTTGAACTTTTTGTGATGGCTTTCTGCCCATACGGCGTTCAGGCCGAAGGTGTTATGGCGCCGGTATTCAACCTTCTCAAGGATAAAGCTGATATTAAAGTGCGGTTTATCGCGAGCGTAACCGGCGATGACATCAACAGCGTCCAGTCTTTGCACGGTCCGATTGAAGGCATTGAAGACGCTCGTCAGCTCTGCGTGGCTAAAAATTACGGCCAGGAAACTTTATGGAAATATATTAATAGCATCAATAAGGACTGTTATCCGATTTATGGGGACGGAGACGAAGTTTATAAGACCTGCTGGCAAAAGGCGGCCAAGGCTGCCGGCATCAATACCGCCAAGATTGATTCGTGCGTAACGGATGAAGGCGCAGCTCTCATTAACGCCGAAAAACAGGCGGCGGATCAATACGGCGTAAGCGGTTCTCCGACTTTAGTAATCAATGGCTCGAAATCAAACGCGGATCGGACGCCGGAAGGATTCAAAACAGCAATCTGCGAGGCTTTCAATAATCCGCCGGCGGAATGCGAAAGTGTAATTTCAAGCGACGCGGGCGCCACGGCTCCGAGCGGAGATTGTAATTAAAATAAAAAAATAATATATTATAATGTAGAGACGCATAAAACATGCGTCTCTATTATTTTTATTAATTAAGACCCCGCCTTTCGCGAAAGGCGGGATTTTATTTAATTTGAATGTGCGTCCCGCTTAGCGGGATAGAATGCGCGTTTAATACTGATTTGACGGTTAGAAGACAAAGAGATAAAATTAAAGCAGGTAATTATGAATTACGCTGGTTAAAATTAGGCATTTTTTTCCTTTTCCAGCGGAGCAATGGTTTAATTAAATCCTAAATTTTAAACAATTTTAAATTTTCAAAGTCCAAATGTTTTAAATAAGTTTTGAATTTTGGTTATTTGGATTTTAACCATTGTTTAGAGTTTGAATATTAGGATTTAGGATTTATAAATAATATGGCTCTAATTTTTGACATTGAAACAATCGGAGAAGACTGGGAAAATATTGACGAGGCGACGCGAGACAGCTTGACTCGCTGGATTAAGCGCGAAGCCGGAGAGGAAGAAGGAAAATACAACGTGATGCTGGCTGACTTAAAAGAAGGACTGGGCTTTTCTCCTTTAACCGGAGAAATTGTCGCTATCGGAATTTATGATAATGAAAAAAATAAAGGAGTAGTTTATTTCCAGTCTCTGGCGGCAGAAGAGAAGGAATACACGAGGGAAAATTTTACTTTCAAGTCGAAAACAGAAAAAGAGATGCTCTCTGATTTTTGGGCCGGAGCGAAAAATTACAGGGAGCTGGTGAGTTTTAACGGCCGCTCCTTTGATGTTCCGTTTTTACTGGTGAGGTCAGCGGTCCATAAAATAAAACCAACTATAAATTTAATGTCTAACCGTTATCTAAATAGTCAGTACGGAGCAAGGCACGTTGACCTGCTGGACCAGTTATCTTTTTACGGCGCGGTCCGGCGCAAGGGCAATCTGCATTTGTATTGCCGGGCCTTCGGCATTAAAAGCCCTAAGGCCGGAGGCATTACCGGCGATGATGTCGGGCGGTTATTTAAGAATGGAGAATATAAAAAGATTGCTGAATATAATAGCGGAGATTTAATCGCGACCGCCGAGCTGTATAAAGTTTGGAAAGAGTATATACAGTAAAATTTTAAATTTTAAATTTTAAAGTAATGTTTTTATATTACCGTTTGAAATATGGAAAATATTATTTAGTAAAAGTTGCTGTCTTGGTGCTGGCCGCGGTTTTAGGGGAGTTGGTTATCTGGTGGGCGTTGGTGAGAGAAGAAAGTGTAGATTGGATTACGGGGCAGATTATTCATAATCCTTCGCCTTATGCTATTACCCAGATGGAAGACGGTCGGACGATTGTCGGCAATGTGGTCAAAGGTTTTGAAATAACCTTACCGTCTGGCTGGCAGGCAAGAGAATTAAGGTCTCCTGATTTTTATCTTAATGAAGGTGAGAACGTGATTTGCGAAGTGAAGAGCGTTATTAAAAAAACCGGTGAAGACGTAAGTGTCGCCTCCTTGCTTAAGGAACAGGAAGGTTTTTCAAGGATTTCCGCCGGCCTGACGCCAGCCATAAAAAAAGAAGAAACAACTGAACAAGGGAATTTTATTTATGAATTAGAGATACCGATTGGCCAGGATATTATCGGCTATACTTTGTTCGCGGATAAGGACAATAGAAATAAATGCCGACTGGAGTTTGAAAAAATAAGAAGAAGTTTTTTATACTATTAATTTTTCCCCCTTGATAAAGGGGGACCAAGGGGGATTACAGGCCCTTGCAATTTTTAGGCCGTAGTGTATAATAGAAAACAAACTAAATAAACACCTATAATAAAACCTTTGGTTCCGCTAACTGGCGGGAAGGTGGCCAGGGGGCTTCCCTTTATAAAGGGAGGTTAAATAATCTTTTTTTATTTTATTAAAATAATATAAAAATAAAATAATAAAATAATAAAGATAAATAAGTATGGAAGAAGATAAAAAAATACTTAGCGAAGAAGACAAAAATTTCCAAAAGTTATTGGATAAAGATGATCTAAAAATTCCGCAAGCCGGAGATACGGTTAAAGGAATTGTGGTCTCGGCGTCAAAAGCCGAGGTCAGATTGGATATTGGCGGCATTTTAGTCGGCGTAGTCCGCGGGCCGGAACTTTATGATGAAGCCGAGGAATACGCGAATTTAAAACCGGGAGATGAAATTGAGGCGACGGTTATTGAAGAAGAAAATGAAAATGGCGAATTAGAACTTTCTTTTCGGCATGCCGGTCAGGAAAAGGCCTGGGAAACTTTAAGAAAAGAGTTTAAGGGCAAAGGAACGGTTAAAGTAAAAATAATTGACGCCAATAAAGGCGGGCTTCTGGTTCGCTATTGCCAAATTCAGGGATTTTTGCCGGTTTCGCAACTGGCTCCGGAAAATTACCCGCGGGTGAGCGGCGGAGATAAAAGCAAGATTTTAGAAAAACTTAAATCTTTTGTCGGCCAGGAATTTGAAGTGACGGTTATGACTTTAGACGAGAAAGAAGATAAAATTATTTTTAGCGAGAAAGACGTCTGGAGTGAAAAGCAGAAAGATACAATCGCTAAATACAAAGTGGGTACGTTAGTGGAAGGAATGATCACGGCCGTTACGGACTTCGGCGTCTTTATCGGTTTCGGTGAAAATATGGAAGGGCTTATTCATATTTCGGAACTGGCCTGGCAGCGGATTGATTCTCCGGCTGACCTTTTTAAAGTCGGCGATAAAATTAAAGCTGAAGTCATAAGCGTGGCCGGGTCAAAAATATTTTTATCCGCGCGGCGGTTAATTAAAGACCCCTGGGAAGAAGCCAGCGCTAAATATAAAACCGGCCAGGTGGTTGCCGGGACAATTCTAAAAGTTAATCCTTTTGGTTTATTTGTGAAATTGGATGAAGAAATTCATGGCCTAGCTCATGCCAGCCAGCTTTCCCTGGCGGCCGGGCAAAAAATCGGCGAGTTATTCAAACCAGGCGAAAAGGGAGAATTTGAAATAATGTCCCTGGAGCCGAAAGAGCATCGCCTGGGGTTAAAGCTGGTTCACCCCGTTGGAGATAAACTCTTGAGCGGGGTGAAAGGGGCGGGCGCTAAAAAAGAGGCAGCTAAAGATGAGGGTGAAAAGGAGAAAGAAGTAAAAGAGGCGACCGGAAGCAAAGCTAAGCCGGCTAAAGAGATAAAAAAGAAAGCAGCTAATAAAGAAATTAAAGCTAAAGCGGAAAAGAAAGAAATAAAGAAAAATAAAACAAAATAAAATAAAATAATGTAGAGACGCATAATTTGCGTCTCTACTTCGTTTGCTAAAAAGGGTCTGATGTTATATACTAAATTTAGCTTAGTTAAGTTAAAATTTTAATAACTTATGAAAAATTTAGTTAAAAATTTTTTGATTTTTTTCTTAGTTTTTTTGATAATTGCCAGTCTTTTTTCTATTTTAAGCAATGGCTCAAAAATAGAAACGGTCGGCCTGGAAACCCTAATAAGTCAGATTAACGCGGAACAAGTTTCGCAAGTAGAGGTAAGAGGCGCGGAAATGAAAATAACCCTTATTGACGGCGGGCAGGAAACCGTTAAGAAAGAAACCGGAGAATCCTTTTCGGAACTGCTAAAGAATTTTAATGTGGAAGCGGGGAAAATCGCGAAGATTAAAATTGAAGTAAAGGAAAATGAAGGCCTGGATTTTTGGCTGTCGGCGATTTTACCCTTCCTTATTCCTTTTCTCTTGATTGGCGTTTTTATTTATTTTATGATGAAGAGCGTCGCCGGAGCGAACTCTAAAGCGATGATGTTCGGCCAGTCGCAGGCCAGGGAATTCGGGCAGGACCAGAAAAATAAAATCACCTTTGCCGACGTCGCCGGAGCTAAAGAAGCTAAGGAAGAATTAAAAGAGGTAGTTGAATTTTTAAAGCATCCTAAGAAATTTTACGAATTAGGCGCCCGTATTCCGCGGGGAGTTTTACTCCTGGGGAGCCCGGGCACGGGAAAAACTTTAATGGCGCGGGCCGTGGCGGGCGAGGCGGGCGTCCCCTTTTTTCATATTTCCGGTTCGGAGTTTGTGGAGATGTTTGTCGGCGTTGGCGCTTCTCGGGTGCGCGATTTATTCAAACGGGCGAAAAAAAACGCTCCTTGTATTTTGTTTATTGATGAAATTGACGCGGTCGGCCGAAGGCGGGGATCCGGCCTGGGCGGTTCTCACGACGAGCGCGAGCAGACTTTAAACCAGATTTTAGTGGAGATGGACGGTTTTGAAGTTCATACCAATGTGATTGTCATTGCCGCCACTAACCGGCCAGATGTCCTAGATCCGGCTCTTTTACGCCCCGGGCGTTTTGACCGCCGGGTAGTAATTGATGAACCGGATATGAAAGACCGGGAGGAAATTTTAAAGGTTCATGCCAGGCAAAAACCTTTGGCTAAAGAAGTGAGTCTGCGCCGGATTGCCGAACGCACGCCCGGATTTTCCGGAGCGGATCTAGCTAATCTTTTAAATGAAGCGGCGATCCTGGCGGCCCGGCGGAATAAAAAGATGATTGAGATGGACGAATTATTTGAATCAATTGAGAAAGTTATGATGGGACCGGAGAGAAGAAGCCGGGTGATTACGGAGAAAGAGAAAAAAATTACGGCTTACCACGAAGCCGGGCACGCGATTGTCGCTCATTTTCTGCCTCATACCGATCCGATACAAAAAATTTCCATTATCGCCCGCGGCCAGGCCGGCGGCTATACTCTTAAACTTCCGACCGAGGATAAGCATATGCACACTAAATCGGAGTTTGTGGAAGAGTTAGCTGTACTTTTGGCTGGTCACGCGGCGGAAAAGGAAATTTTCGGAGAAGTGACGACCGGCGCCACTTCTGATTTGCGCCGGGCCACGGCTTTGGCCCGCCAGCTTATTACTGATTATGGCATGTCGGAAAATTTAGGCCCGCGCACTTATGGGGAAAAAGAAGAAATGATATTTTTGGGCCGGGAAATCCATGAGCAGAGAGACTATAGCGAAAAAATCGCCGAGCAGATTGATAAGGAAATTTCCCATTTTATTGAGCAGGCGGTTAAAGAAGCCAAAAGGATTATAGTTTCGGAAAAAGAAAATTTAGAGAAAGTGGTGCTGGCTTTACTGGAGAAGGAAACTTTAGAGAAAGAAGAATTTGAAAAAATCGTTGGGGAAAAAGAAAGGAAAGAGTAAGGCATTTTGACTGGCGTGTTTTAAAAGGAGTTGACTATTGGGGGCTTTAGGTTATAATAATAATATAAATAAAATAATAAAATAATAAAATAACAAAATAAAACTCTATTTTTATATTATTTTGTTTTTATATTATTTTCATATTTAACTTATGTCCGTACCAGCTAAACGAAGATCTCGCTCTAAAGCCAGGCGCAATCGGGCCCATTATGCTTTAGGGAAAACTACTTTAAATAAATGCGCGAAATGCGGTAAGCCGGTCTTGCCTCATAACGCCTGCTCTTTTTGCGGCGCTTACCGGGGCCGGGAGATAGTGAAAATTAAGATTAAAACAAAGAAAGAAAAAAAATAATAGTCCGGATTTAACATAATTTGCGTCATTTTCATTTTTATATGTCTAATCGCCATTTAGCTCGCACTATTGCCATGCAATCCTTGTTTATGTGGGATTTTAACGGCCGGCAAAGTAAAGATTTTGACAGCATAATCAAGAGCAATTTTTCTTATTTTGCCCCAAGTTTTGATGATAATGGTTTTGTCAAAAATTTGATAAAGGGAGTGGTCGGCAACTTAAGCGAGATAGATAAAATTATCGTAAAATACGCGACTGAATGGCCGCTTGACCAGATTACGATTGTTGACCGGAATATCTTAAGGATAGGAGTTTATGAATTAGTTATGGCCGAAGACATTCCGCCGAAGGTGGCTATTAACGAAGCTATAGAAATCGCCAAAACTTTCGGCGGCGAGTCATCGGGAAAATTCGTCAATGGCGTCCTGGGAGCGATTTATAAAAATCTGGGAGAAACCCTGAAAAAAGAAGGAAAACAAGTTAAAGGATGAGGAGCAAGGGCAGCCTAAAAATATTATTAAAATTAAGTAATTTGAAATTAGTAATTTGTAATTCGGAAATTTTGTTAATATTTTTTGCCAAATTACAAATCACCAATTACAAATTTCTATTATAATGAAAAATTTTTCTAAACTTGAAGACCGGCTTGGCTTTAAATTTAAGAGTCAGGACTTGCTTAAACAGGCGGTTGTTCATCGTTCTTATTTAAATGAACATCCGACATTCGGCCTCAATCATAACGAGAGATTAGAATTCTTGGGCGACGCGGTTTTGGAAATTATAGTAACGGAATATTTATACTACCATTTTCCCGAGACGCCGGAAGGGGATCTTACTAACTGGCGAGCCAGTTTAGTGAACGCCAAGATGCTTTCGTACATCGCCAACGAAATTGAGCTGGAAGATTATCTTTATTTGTCCAAAGGCGAATCTAAAGACAAGAACTCAAAAGCCCGGCAATATATTTTAGCCAATGCCGTTGAGGCTTTAATCGGGGCGATTTACCTTGACCAAGGAACAAAAGCGGCAAAAAAATTTATTAAGGAAAATATAATTTCCAAGCTGGATAATATTTTAGAAAATAAATTATACCTTGACCCGAAATCAAAATTCCAGGAAAAAGCCCAGGAAGTCTACGGGGTTACTCCTTATTATAAAGTTTTATCTGAAGCCGGGCCGGATCATTCTAAAATTTTTGAAGTCGGCCTTTACTTGAATGAAGACCTTGTCGCTCAGGGCAAAGGGTCGTCTAAGCAGGAAGCCCAGGTTAAAGCCGCCGCCGCCGGTCTAAAGAAAAAAGATTGGTAATTTAACTAATAAAATAATAAAATAATTTTGAACGTTCAGGCAGTTGCTTTGTTAGAATGGATAAATTTTATATTTTTATATTATTTTATTTTTAAACATATGAATATCAAGGAGCTTTTAAGAAAGGCCGTAGAGGAAAAGGCCTCCGACCTTCATCTGGTCGTTGGCTTGCCGCCAATCTTGCGCTTAGACGGCGAATTGGTGCCTATAAAAAAGGAAAACGTTTTGCTCCAGAAAGAAGTAGAGCAGATGGCGTTTTCCCTTCTTAGCGAGACGCAAAAGGAGAAATTCGTGAGAAAGAAAGATTTAGACCTTGGGTTTTCTCTGGATGATAAGTCAAGATTCAGGATTAACCTTCGCTATGAAAGAGGTAATGTAAGTCTGGCCGCTAGAGTAATTAATGAAAGGCTGGCTTCTTTAGAAGAGATCGGCATGCCAAAAATTATTACCAGTTTGTTAGACCTTGATCAAGGTTTAGTTTTAGTCACCGGTCCGACCGGCTGCGGCAAATCCGTGACTTTAGCCGCGATGATAAATTATATCAATAAGAACCGCCGGTGCAACATCATCACTTTAGAAGACCCGATAGAATTTATATTCAAGTCGGAAAAAAGCGTTATTACCCAGAGGCAATTAGGCAGTGATATGCTCTCTTTTTCCAGCGGCTTAAAACATATCCTGCGCCAGGACCCGGACGTGGTTATGGTCGGGGAAATGCGTGACTTGGAAACTATTGGCACGACTATTACTTTGGCGGAAACCGGCCATTTGGTTTTAGCCACCCTTCATACTTACAGCGCCGCCCAGACGGTTGACCGCATTATTGATATTTTTCCCCCGCATCAGCAGAATCAGGTGAGGATGCAGTTGTCTATGGTTTTAGCCGCGGTCATTTCCCAGAGACTGCTTCCGAGGATAGCCGGCGGGCGGGTAGCGGCCAGAGAAATAATGTTTAACACCCCGGCCGTGGCTAATTTAATCAGAGAAAATAAGATCGCCCAGTTAAGGACAGTTATTGAAACCAGTTCAAAAGAAGGTATGATCAGCTTAGACCAGCATTTAAAGAAGTTGTATGAAGAAAAGATAATCAGCAAAGAAGTTGCCCAGGCCCAGATGAATAACCCGGAAATGCTTGATAAATTTAAGATATTATAAGGGAAATAGTCTCCCCAAGATATCCTCTTGACACGGTTTTATAATAATGTATAATGTTATATATAATAATTTTCCTAACTTTATGAGAATATCTAATTTTGTATTTAAACTTACAAGCGGTTAATAAGATGGCTTTTTTTAAGCATTTTTGAAACCGCCGAAGGCGGTTTTTTTAGTCTCTTGAATATAAAAATAATGTTAGATTTTTGAATGTTAGTTCCTATTGTAGAAATTAGCGAGCAGAAAATTAACATTTAACGAACCTTAACAATTAAATAAAGAACAAATCGAGTCGAACATAACACAAGACCCCGCGCCCTTAAAGGGGCGGGGTAAGAAACAAAAATATAAACCCCGATAGAAATTTTTTCTAACGGGGTAAGTCACACTTTTTAAAAACTAAAAGTGTGGGAAAATTTCGTTAAGAGTATATGGTGGATGCCTCGACATAAGAAGACGATGAAGGACGTAGCAGCCTGCGATAAGCCTCGGCGAGGTGGCAAGCAACCTTTGACCCGTGGATTTCCGAATGGGGAAACCTATCCTGATGAAGTCAGGATGACCCGCTGCTCTCGAGCGGCGGGTGGATAACCCGGTGAACTGAAACATCTTAGTAGCCGGAGGAACAGATATAAATAAAACAGATTTTACACAGATTAAAAACAGGTTAACTCAGATTATTATCTGAGCGTATCTGTAAGTAACTGTGTAAAGTCTGTGTCATTCCCTAAGTAGTGGCGAGCGAAAGGGGAAAAGCCCAAACTCAAAAAACTGCGACTAATCACCTTCGGGTGAGAGGTCTGAAGGTTCTGGGACCATATGTTTTTTGGGAGTTGCAAGGTAATAGCGTTTACTCCCTAGATGAGTAAGGTAGAGTTTAAGAAATATAACTTCCCTAGTTGAAACAAGCTGGAAAGCTTTGCCAAAGAAGGTGAAAGCCCTGTAAGCGAAAGGGGTTATTACTCTACGGTTATCATTCTTAAGTACTGCGGGACTCGAGAAATCCCGTAGGAAACCGGGTCGACTATGACCCAAGGCTAAATACTTCTTATGATCAATAGTGAACTAGTACCGTGAGGGAAAGGTGAAAAGCATCCCGGTTAGGGAGGTGAAATAGTACCTGAAACCATATACTTACAAGGAGTCGGAACGTGCTTCGCTACCGCTTTAGCACGAGTTAAAAGTCCGTAAAGTCATAAAGTCCGTAAAGTCAGATGAATAATTTTCAAATGACTTTTAACTTTTGACTTTTATAACTTTATGACTCGCGTAGCGATAGCGGAGCGCGCGACGGCGTGCCTATTGAAGAATGAGCCAACGAGTTTGTTGTATGTGGCTAACATAAATTCCTTTCGGAAGATATGTATAGTGAAAGCGAGGGTTAATAGCCCGTATCCAATTTTTTGTAGACACGCGATTTATTCGCGTCTCTACAAAAATATTGGTAATGTCGCATGCACAAGACCCGAAGCCGGGTGATCTAACCATAGCCAGGTTGAATCCCGCGGAAACGCGGGAGGAAGACCGAACCCACTAGCCGTGCAACACTAGGGGATGAGCGGTGGTTAGGGGAGAAATTCCAATCGAACTCGGCAATAGCTGGTTCTCCTCGAAATAGCTTTTGGGCTAGCCT
>JAQTSG010000040.1 GCA_028711415.1 Patescibacteria group bacterium
CAAACCCATTACTTCCACTCTCCCAAGGGCTTTCCCTCCGATCTCCCCGGCTTCGCCTGCCGCGGCTTTCACTTCTTTTGGTATCCATTCATCGCCTAATTTGCAAAATAACTTATCTCCCAAAACTAACCGCAAAAAAACATGAAGGTTAATATAAAGAAGAGATAAACCAAAACTGGGGATTAAACTTCCCCAAGCCCAACGCAGTAAATTATTTATCCCCTGTTTAGCCGGCGCCGTTATTTTTTCTTCTATTTTCGCCCGCGCTCTCTTTTTTAAATCTGCCTTCTCTTTCAATCGGCTTACCCTATCCCTTAAACCTCCACCTTCCTCACCCTCTTCGCCCTCCGGACTTTTTTCCGTTTCTTCTCCTTTCTCACCTTCCGCCTCTCTCTTTTTTTTTTCTTTCTCTTCCCTTAATCTCCCGGCCATTAACCGGCTGTCAACATCACCATCCGCGTCCCTTGATTGCCTGCCAGCAGAAGACGGCCTAGCGCCCGGTCCATTTTGGCCTGCCGGGCCGGACCCTGAACCATCTCTACCGCCTTGGCTACGAAGGCCGGCTGGCAACGATCTACCCGGCATAACCGGCCGACCTAAATTATCTTTTTTTAATCCGTCGGCCGTTTTTCTTCTCTTGCCTGCTCCCATCCCGCCTACTCCGCTGGCCAGACTCATTAAATCATCAAGCGAACTATCTTCCCCTCCTCCGCCTCTTCTTTCCTGCCGCAAATTCCTGGCCGCGGACATTTCTTCTTCCGGATTATCTAATCTGTCTTTATTCAACAAATCATTGATTGTAGCTGGTTCGGGCATAATCGTCAGCACCACTGAATTCACACCTGAATACACTGGCTACACATGAAAATAAAATTCAGTGAAATTCACGTGATTTCAGTGTTTTTCAGTGGCACAGACTTTCAGTGATACTATTTAATAAACCTCTTCACTTCTAATTTCTTGGCTCCAAAATTTATAAGTAAACCAATTTTGACTTTATAAGCTTCAATATAATTCATCAGTTGGGCGATATGGACATCCTCTAATTTTGTTAAAGCTTTTAATTCAACCATGATATCGTCGTCTACCAAAAAATCGACTCTTCTCTTGCCAATTTCTAATTCTTTATAAAATATCGGCATCTCCTTTTCTCTTTCAAAATTCAACCCCAACCCACTAAATTCAATTTTTAGCGCTCTCTGATAAATCACCTCCTGAAATCCCGTCCCAAAAAAATTATGTACTCTATAAGCGCACTGAATTATTTTCGCGGTAATATCTGATTTATAATATCTATCATCAACATAATTCATAAATAAATCATCAGTGTAATTCAATGAAATCAGTGTGCTTCAGTGGTTTAGACTTTCGTGTTTCGCGCGCCTACCTCTCCCTCACCACAATCGTCCCTCCGAAGCTTACAAAACTATTACAAGCCATTCCGTCGTTGCACCAGCCCCAATTATCTTTTATCTTAACTCTCGGTTTTATGCTGCAATAGTTGCCATCCGCGTCCGCCGCGCAGGTTATGCTATCGCCGGTTATGTCTTTATTTTTCAGATCTCCATAGCTATAGAGATGGAAAATTTCATGCGGGTCGTCTTTATTCGGCCGGCTGTTCATTTCCGCTCCGGAAACAACCGTTTCTGTCCCATCTCCCCAATCCACCACATATTCAACCAAAGGCATCTGCTCTTTATCAACAATACTGTTAAACTTAAGATTTACAAATCCGTTTTTAATTATAAATACGTTTCCGGTTTCACCTTTAACGCTTATGTTCTGAATAATTGGCGCGATAGCGCAATAACTATAATTTCCCCTCGGACCAACGCAGACTACGGTCGGCGGCGACCAATTTTGAAAATTGGAATCAAGAATATATTGGCCGGCGTTTTCGCAGGTCCCGTTCGGGCATTCGCCTCCGATACTGGTACATACCTGACCGGCGTTTTTTCCGCCCGCGCAAACAGCGTTGTTTTCATCCGCCTGGCATAAATCGCTCCCGCAGCATTCGTTTCCTGTGTTTGAACACCGATAAACTTGCTGGCAGCTTCCGGCGCAAGTGGCTTCGCAAACCGCGCCGACATTATCTCCTGCGACGCATCGGGTTGAAGGCGAGCATGTTCCCGGATCGGGCGGGCAGGTTGAATATTGCGTCCGGCACTCCAAACCGTCGCAGTCCTCATTTGTTTCGCAGGCTACACCCCGCATAATTCCCTCCACGCAAGTCTTACTTACGATACAGTCGCTCCAATCATCGCATGATTGCCCGTTATGCGCGCAATGCCCAGCGCCTCCGCAATCGCTATCTCCATTGCAAACTCTTGTCGGAATGTTAATACAAGTTCTCGCGCACGCGCCGGTGGGGCAGCAGGATTTTCCGGAATTAGCGCCGGATCCGCACTTATAGGCGGATGCTGCCGCTTCGCATTCTCCGCCGGAACAAACAGCCGAATTGGCCGGACAATAAGGGCTGGCCGTTCCTCCGAATCGGCAGCAAAGCTCTCCGGTTGAAGCGCATTTATAAACTTCGCCGATGCTGGTGCAAGAATTTTGAGAAACGTCTGTCGAACACGAGTCAACCGCGCATTCAGCGCCCTCATTTGTTGAATTGCTGTTACATTTAAGCGCCGAGGTCTGGCATACGCCTCCCGGACACTCCTGCCTTTCGCTGCATCCTCTTCCGTTCCAGCTTGAATCTTTACTGCTGCATACGCCATAGCTTAAAGTATAATTGTTATAGCTTTTGGCGAATAATGATTTTAAACCAATCATATCTTCATCGCTTACTATCGTGTGCTGCTGGCCCATTTTGGCCGTATCTTTAGAATTGCTGTACTGCAGGGGCTGGATTCCTTCTGATTCGCTTGCATCCCATTCGTAAGGGTTGGCGGCCGGTTCCGGATAAATTATGGTGCCGAAGGGCTGGCCGTCAGAACTATAGAAAGCTTTTTGCGGATAGCCGGAATCAAAGCTGTTAACCGAAGCGTAAATATCTTTGTCGCCGCCGCTTAACCTTGATTGATAAACCTTATTATTGCCCGAAGCCGAAACGACCTCCACAAATTCCCGGCAAATCGGCCTGATATCAATTATTGTCCGGCAAACAATATTAGCATTCCCTAAATATTCTCCCTCCTCATCGGGGTCTCCCAGCCAAATGCTTTCCGCTCCGGTAATCACGGACGATTCGCCCAAGAAGGTTGGGTCTTTCCATGTGTTATCATATTGAAATTCTTTATTAAAGATGCCGTTTGGCAAAGTTCCGGAATGGCTCTTACATTTCCATTCATATTTACCCTCAACAGAAGTAATCATTTCATCCATCCTTGACGATTCTGGATCTTCAAGTTTGGCCTCAACATAAGCAAACGTTTTATCTCCGGACTTATTATGGCCGGAAATCACAACCACGTGTTTACCCACGGATAAAGGCCTGCTTGAAGTTTTTACATATTTTCCGCTTGAACTTACATAAGCTATCACATCGTCATTATCAATATATAAATATCCTTTATCATCGGCGTTAAGCTCAACTTTCAGTCTCACGCCATAGTCATTTCCACTATCTATTTTCGTGCAATAATAAAGCGGATATTTCCCTTTGTAGCCGGCGTTTTCCTCAATGCCTTCGCCTTTAACTTTACTGATTGGATACCACATTAAGCAGGCATCCGAAGAGCCGGGATAACGGTCGTGCTCAAGACAATATCCGACTAAGCCTTTCTGAACGACGCCCGCGCTGTCAAAGTAATTACAGGCTAAAGAATCCTGCTCCGGATAGAGCCGGCAGGATTGGCTGATGTAATTACTGTCTCCTGTCTTTAAGACCGGCTTTATTTTTATGTCATCAAAATAAACGTAGCCGCTATCACCGTCGGAATACAAAATTATTTTAAGTTTAGGCGATGAATAATTGAAAGAGACCGGATTGCTTAAAGCGTATTTAATAACTCCACCTTCTACCGGCGCGTCATCGATTTGCAACCAATTATCCGAAGCAGTCGGTTTAATCAAGATTTTCGCGCCCGCGCTTCCGGTTAACTTCCTCGCGTCAACATAAAAACTTAAAATATAAGCGCCGGCGGAAACGTTTAATTCTTCGCTGGCCACTTCCACTCCGGGGCCGACTTTCAAAATATTATTTCCTTCCGGCGGGAAATTATCCTTGCCAAGCTCAAGTGAAATTACGCTGGCGTCGCTTAAGACGGCGAATTTGCTTCTGCTCCAGGAATCGCCAGAGGCGCCTGACCAGCTAACCGGATAACCATTGCCGCCGGATACTTCAAAACCGCCGTTAGACAGACTAACTGCCTCGCCCACCTGCTTCGCTTTATCTATGTAATATTGCTCATTTTTTATTTTTGAATAACCGGAAAAATTACCAAAAGCCAACGCCTGGGCTGGATTGTTATAAGTAAAGCTCACTTTTTCCTGGCTGGAAACGATAAAATTATCGCAATTACCCGTTTCATCCAGACTATTGCAAAGGCCGACATCAAAACAAACCGGTTCGCTCTTAGCATCTTTTTTTATATAACTGCGGCAGGCGAGCCACTGGTCGCAAACTCTGTCCGGAGTTACTTTTATCAACTGGTTAACATTATTCTCTCCGCTTACGGCTACCGGCGAAACACCGTTGCCGTCATTAATCTCCGAAGCTTTCCAGCTTAAGGTAGATAATCCTTTGCCTCCGTTTTGCGCGCGCTCATTAAATAGAATGCACCCCTTTTCAAAATCAGCTAAGCCGTTACAGTCTCCGGAACTTAAATCTTCTCTTATCCTATATTCAGCCATAGCTTCCTTTATTTCTCCCTCGCCGCTGGCTGTGCAATTACTCCGGTTTAAACCGTTAAAAAATACCACGCTCTTTCCGGCATCCGCGCTAATTGAAGTTGCCGCAGTTCTGGGTATGTCATTGTTTGACGATGATAATTTATAGACATTAGAGCAGCCGCCCAATGTGGTCGCGCCGCTACCTTTTAATATATAAAGAGTATTTGCTTCAAGGGTTATTTTGTCGCCGGCTTTATAGCTTAAAACCGGAGACGGCCTGCTCACCGGATCAATGTATTCTGTGCAACTGGCCTCTGCCACCGGACAAGTCCCGACCCAGCCGTCTTTTGGCTGATAAACAGCCTGGCCCTCTCCGCCATAACCAAAAGTTTTTAAATTATCGGTCGGGCAGAGAGCGTCGGTTTTCTCCAAAGCGCAACTCTCACCACTGACGCAATCTTTATCAGCTAAGCAGATTTTACCCACGCTATTGCATCTTTTTACTTTCTTTTTATACCAATCCCAGCCGGTTTCGCCGGTTACCTGCCGCCACTCGCAAACCATATCACCCGGATCTTTAAAGAAAGAATCGCCGTCTTCCGTCGCCCAGACTCCGCAACCTTCCGCGTCGCTATCGCATAAAATTTCCGCATATTTGTCCGGATTATTTCTTAGATAAACATCGCCATAAACTATCTCCTCTCCGTATTTATAAGGCGATCCGAAACGGCCGCAACCTTTATCCGCCTGATTGCATTTCTTGGCCGCGTCGTAAACTACATAGGTGAAATTGTCCGCCGCCACCGCCACCGCCGGATCAGTAGCGGATGTATAAGCTCCAGCCCCGCTCGAGTTATGAGTATCAATCATTAATTCGCAGCCCACGGCCGACTCCTGGCATAGCTGGCTGAAGCTATGGAGATAATGGGTATTTCCGGCTCGGTCCCGATATTGGCCGCAACCTAACATATAAAGAGGGAAAGGATTGCCGTTTATATCCTGGTTGCAGGAAGCGGGCGTCTGCCAGGAATCTTTAATTAAGTAATAACGGCTCACTATCTCCGTCAATCTAATATCATCAATCAGGAAATTCCCGTCAGCCGCGATTGTTAAACTCTCCGCTATATCCGCATCATGTTTCAGTTCGGCCAAATTAAATTTATATAATTTCCATTCGCTGGTTAAAGCATCATTTAGAGAAACCTCTTCTGTGTTATTGCCGCCGGTTAGTTTAAACGAATTAAATTTAGTCGCCCCGGCCGCTTTGGCAATAAAGCTTAGGACATAAGACCGGCCCTTTTGGACGGAAACGCCTATTATTTTCACGGTGGAATTACCGCTCGTTTCCAAAGAATGCCCGCCCACGGTCAGAGCCGCGTTAGAGGGTTTCCCTGACCATCCCTGGACACTGCCCTCAAAATCATTATTTAAAACAATCCGCATATTGCTGCCGCGGTTGCCGCTGTATTCGCGGCAGCCGGCGGAAGAAGCGCTGCAGGATTTACCTTCACCCGGAATAGCCATATAAACGCAAGCCCCTCCGTCCCACTCACCGCCATGATCCTCGCAATTTTCTTGCGAATCATCAGTCGCCGTCCGGCGATAGGAATGACAATTATCGCTGCAAGAAATCGTCCGAGTATAAAGATGATAAGAAATCCCGCCTTCTTTATTATAGAATTGGCGGCAGTCCGGGTTATAACCCGGGTCAGTCGCCGGCAGATTATATTTTGTTTCATCGCATTCGGAAGAATCATCACTGGCAGTTGCCGGCTGGCTTCCGTTTGATTTCAGATTGAAAACTTTTAACTGGTAGCCGCTTTCATCACTTCCTTCCCAGGTATAAAATTCAGCGCAACCGGCGTCCGGTTTTACGCACTGCCTTAAGTAAGTATAATATTCTTTACCCTCTCCCCCGCGCGCCACTTCATCTAAATTGGTAAATTCATCGCAGCCGGCCGCGGAAGCCGAGCAGGTTTTAGCTCCCTTAGGAATAAGATAAGCCGCCTGATTTCCGGAAAAGCTAGTCTGAGCCTGAACATAAGTATCAAAACCATCACAGGCCGCCGGGCAGTAATCATTAATCGCAGCTTTAGCCGGAAGGCTGATTCCATCCGCCACGCCGGTATAAAGTTCGCAGCCGACATCGGCTGACTGGCAGCTATTTACAAACTCCTGACAGCGGGACGGCGGGTTAGCTTCACTGCAGCCGAGATAAGCCGGAGCTAATTTTTCATAAACGACATTAGCCGCGCCATACTCTTTATAAGCCGTGGCCAAAGGTCCGATTTCAAACTGGATATTGTCAAGGTAAAATTCAACTTTGCCCGCCCCGTATCCGTAAATATAAAATTCGTTAGCCGCTAAGTTATTATCGTTATTCACGCTTATTGATATTTTCTCCCAGGAATTTTTTCCCGTTGAAGTAAATGTTTTAAAACTGGTGTCGTTATTGCCAATGGCCGCTTCTATCCGGTCTCCTTCTTTTAAGTAAACATCCGCGCTTAAAGTATAAGAAACCCCGGCCTCCATAATAAACCCTTCGGGGAAAACCGACTTATCGCTCCAGGTTTCGGCCGAATAATCATAAGAATATAATCCGCCATTGCCGCTATCAATAGTAATATGCAGACTCTTGCCGCCTTTACCCGGAGCATCGCCGATTACTTCCGCTGTCATATTTGTGTCGGCAAAAAGCCAAACCGGCCAGTTATTAAGCTTATGGGAGCCGCGGGTTGAAACTTCTATTTTCTCTCCGAACTCACTCCCCTCAAATCCGGAATTAACGACTAAATTAGCTCCCAAGCCGGATTTAGTCCTTATAAATTCATGGCAACCCTCATCTCCCTGGTCGCATTTTTCAATATTTTTATTAAAATAACTTTCGCCGGAACTAGCCCAGTTAACAGAATCCGACCCGGCGTTATAACCGGTAAATGAGGCGGCATATCCCTTGCAGCCGGCGCTATTGGCTGAACAACTGCTATAATCCAAAGTATTTTCCAAATAAGAAAAAGTCTTTCCGTTTTGCCCGCGGAAAGTCTGGCAGGTGTTATATTTTGGCTCGCAGGAATCAGCTTCAAATTTCCAGGACCGCCTTTCCTGCGTGCAATACCCGTAAGCTTCGCAAGAACCATCGTTTCTCTCTTTTATGCAGCTTTGCTCGTCGGCGCAATATTGGTCGCCGCGGTAAACCACCCGCGATTTGATCCCGTTCTTACCCTCGGTTATTTCGTCAGACATAATTTCCGGGCCAAAGCCTTCTTTAGCGCAAAAATTTTGCGGCGCTTTCAGAACCCAATTCGGGTCAACCAGGCCTCGGCACCAGTCTTCGCTATAACCGGTATAAGAATCATCAGGGTCAAAGCAGGCAACCATTTTTGCCAAAGAAGCATCTCTTAATTTTTCCTGATGGGAATGAATATATTCTGCCGCCAACTCCCAGCCAACCGGAATGATTCTATATTTCCGCAAAACGAGCATAGACCGGTAAGGATAACCCTGATTATAAGCCGGCTCAATCGGGCCGCTCCCCCCTGACTTAAAACCGAAAGACCAGTCTTTCAAATATCCTAAATCCATCGCTTCCCCCACCGTTTTTCTCTCCTCTATCGCCTGGCGTAAACCTTCATCAATAACGCAATTAGTCGGTCCGGCTTTAGAAGGGTCAGAACACATGGACAATTCGGCTAAAATATCATAATCCGCTCTGGTATCAAATCTCGCCTCCAGTAATTTTCTTGATAATCCATTAGCGCCGGAAGCGGGGCTGGCTTCATAATCAGCCAATCCGCCGTAATCGCCGCTATAAGGAGAAGAAGAAGGTCCGCTTCCGCTGGCCAGTTTTCTCATGGCGGTATTAAAACTCGTAATTGCCAATTGGTTTAAAAAGACATTAATCGCGTCGACTAAAGCGTCTCCGGTGAATTTGCCAAAATTGCCTTTATACAAATCAAGAGCGATATTCAATTCTGTTTGCGCCGTGTTTGGTGGCGAGCTGGTTTTTCCGGCGATATTTCTTATATCTAACCACCCCCCCTTTGCGACCAATTCTTTTTCCTTGTCCTCCCTGGTTTTTCGCTGTTCTTCCATTATCCCCGTCTGTAAAGATAAAGCTATACCTAAATCGCTTTGCGCCGGGTCAAAAGCCGCTTGAAATTTTCTTAAAAAATTCGGGTCTCGCAGTTCTTTGTCCCAATTTTTATACATCTCAGAAAGAGTACAATCCGGAGCCTTGGGCTTTTGTTGTTGCACTAAACCCAAACCTATTCTCGTTTTTACGGCTAAATCAGGTTCGCATAAATTAAAATCCCAATTTCTTCCTATGCTCTCTATAAACTCTCCTCCGGCCTGGTTACCTACATTTTCTAAATATTTGCCCCAGCCTTCGGTTACGAATAATGGTTTTTGCCCTTTCCCTCCCGAACCGATCCAGGTGGCCGTATCAAAAGCGATTTTTTTTAAAGCATAAAGAGAAGCTCTTTGCAGGGCTTGCGAGCTTCCTTTTCTAATCGCGTATTCCAAAGTAGTCCTTACTTTATTGGCGGCTTCAGTTACAGTCAATAAACCATGCGTTACCACATCAACAACGGCAAGCTGGGCATAAGCGGGTTTAGCCGCGAAAAGAAAAGAAGCGGATAAAAATAAAAAAATGAGAAAACCGACAATAAATGATAACCCTCTTTTATTATATTTATTCGCCTTTTCTTTTTTGAAAAGCATATTGTTATTTTAAAATTTCTAATCGCGAAAATCCCAAGTTCTAAATCTCAATTTCCAATAAAATCCCAATTATAAATTACTTCTTACTATTTTTTGAATTGCTAATGATCTTGGAAAATATCCAAACTAACTCTTGGGCCTCTTTTCAAAGTCTTCGGCAGTCTTCTTTCCTGTTTTGATTAGCTCTGGCGATCATTCTTAACCAATGCATGCTTTCTTTTGATTCTTTCCGGCAGAGGCCAATTTTATTCTCAAAATCCTTTTTAGACACAGCCGCGTCAGCTTCCATATAATTAGCTCCCTGACTAGTCCCCGATCTTATGAGTTGGCTGATAAGCGGTCTATTAATATCATCTCTCGGGAGGGTCTTGCAGAAATCAATTATATTTTCACCAAATTTCGCAGTTCTCTCTATTAAATCATAATTTTTGGACTTGAGATTTGGGGCTTTATTTGAAATTTGGGCTTGGTCATTGGGATTTCTTTCATTGCTCTCCATTTTTGGGGTTTATTTAGAAATTAGGTCAATTAGGTTAATTAGAAATTTATTAAATTCCTTATTGGCTTTCCAAAACCTCTTTATAACTCGCCATTAAATCTTCGTCGCTAATTTGGCTTAATGTTTCTTCATCCATTCCGGCTTCCAAAAGCATCCTTCTTAAAGCCGAGGCATCACTTTGCCCCTCAAGCATTTTCTGCAAATTTTCTTCCTGAGCCGTACTTAGTTCCCCGGTATCCCCGCCGGCATTTAAATCAGAATTAATTTGAGTGGAGGCGTTATCCTCCTCGGCGCTTGTTCCGACGCTAGTGTCCGCCACGGCCGAGCAGTCCCTGCCGGCCGGGCAATTCGGGTCAGCGCCGGACTCAATTTCTTCTTTATCAAAAACACCGTCGCTGTCGCTATCTTCTAAATAAGGCGAGGTCTCATAAACATTAAGTTCGTCCCAATCCGATAGACCATCCCCGTCCGTATCTTTATCTTTTAAATCCTCGCATTCCGGCCCTTCGCAGGTAGCGGCGCTCTTAGTCGTCTCGGTCGGATTATAAGAAAAAGGCCCGTTGATATTTTCCTTGAGTTGGGTCATCCAGGTAATAATTACGGCGACGGCCAAAACCCCTAAAACCGCCACCGCGATTTTTTGGTTTTTGCCTAAACTTTTCCCCCCGTTTTGGCTTTGGCCCGAATTTTCATTGTCTTCTAATTCGTTAAAATCATCCATAAATACAAATTAAGTATAAAATAACCTAAAATTAGAAAATCACCTCTTTGAACAAGGGTCCTCTATTTTTTGACTCTTTAGTTCGTTGTTTTTTATATTTTATTTTTTATTTTTTATTTCAATTGTCCTTGCTATTATTATAACACAAATCAAATAAATTCTCCAAACAATTTAATCCAATCTTCTAAAGACAACTCTTGGGCCCTGATTTTCGGGTTAAATCCGGCTCTTTTTACCTTTTCCTCCGTTTCTTCCGCGGCAAGATGATAGCCGGCCGCTAAATTATTTTTTAACATTTTCCGCTTGGCGCTAAATCCAATTTTTACCATTCTAAAGAAATCCGCCTCGTTCATTTTTGATTTTTTATTTTTTATTTTTAATTTTATTATAGCGCTGTCCACTTCCGGCTTGGGCCAAAAGCAATTTGCCGGCACAATCTCAATAATCTCCGGCTCACTGTAAAATTGGACGGAAATAGCCAGTAGACTCATTTTAGGAGGTCTGGCCGCGATCCTTTCCGCCACTTCTTTCTGCAGCATTAAAACCATCATCTCCGGCTTATTTTCATCTGACAAAAATTTCCGCAAGAAAATAGAAGTAATATTATATGGTAAATTGGCAACAATTTTATATCCGCCGCTTTTGAACTTTGGGTTTTGGATTTCATTGAAAATTGAAAATTGAAAATTGAAAATTCTAAGAATATCTTCATTCACAATTTCTACATTTTTAATACCTTGCGCTACCAGCCCTGTTTTTAAGACTTTGGCTAATTTATCATCCAATTCCACTGCCACCACTTTTTTTACAATTTTCGCCAGACTCGCAGTTAAAAATCCCAGCCCCGGACCGACTTCTAAGACAGTATCGTCTGCCTTTAAATCCGCGGCCTCTATAATTTTTTCATAGACTTCTTCCTTAATTAAAAAATTCTGCCCGCGCGAACGGGCAGGCCTTATATCATAGAGCTGACAAAGTTGTTTGGTTTTTTCTAGTAAAGCCATACCTTAAAAAGCTCAAAAGTTAATCAAATTAAATCTCCGCCTTGCCGGCAAGCAGGCAAAAGCTATTTAACCACGATATTTATCAATCTCCCCTTTACGAAAATCACCTTAACAATTTCTTTCCCCTCCAACCATTTTTTTATTTTCTCGCTCTTCATCGCTTCTTCTTTGGCTTC
Source organism: Patescibacteria group bacterium (assembly GCA_028711415.1). Classification (GTDB taxonomy): domain Bacteria; phylum Patescibacteriota; class Patescibacteriia; order Patescibacteriales; family JAQTRU01; genus JAQTRU01. The sequence goes on from JAQTSG010000040.1 coordinate 11,902, forward strand.
TTTTTCCGAGATATCAGCGGCCACGGAAATCGTCTCGCGCAGTTTTCCGTTAACCTGCACGACTAAATTTATGGTCTCATCTTTTATTAATTTTTTGTCATACTCCGGCCAAACTTGTTTGAAAACAGACTCTTTGTGTCCCAGCCCAGCCCAAAGTTCCTCGGCCAGGTGCGGCGCAAAGGGACTTAAAAGAATAATGAATAATGAATAATGAATAATGTCAATTTTCTCCGATTTTTCCATCTCATTTGCTAAAATCATCATCGTGCTGACCGCCGTGTTCAACTTAAATTCTTCTATATCTTCTCCCACTTTTTTAATAGTTTTATGAAGAAGATTGCTTAATTCATTATCTCCTTTTAATTTTTCGCTTTTAGATTTTAGCTTTACTACTTTTTCCAGAAACTTCCGCGCCCCGATTAGCCCGTTAGTGCTCCAGGCGCAGGCTCCCGAAAATGGCCCCATAAACATTTCGTAAACCCTTAAAGCGTCAGCCCCGTATTTTTCCACGACTTCATCCGGATTTATAACATTGCCCCAGCGCTTGCTCATCTTCCGCCCGTCTTCAGCCAAAATCAAACCGACATGCTGCAAACGCGTAAACGGCTCCGGATAATTTACTACGCCGATATCAAATAAAAACTTGTGCCAGAAACGGGCATAAATTAAATGCCGGGTGGCGTGTTCGGCCCCGCCCACGTAAAAATCAACCGGCGACCAGTATTTTTCTTTCTTCTTATCTGCCAGCGCTTTTTTATTTTTCGGATCAATATATCTTAGCCAATACCAGCTTGACCCGGCCCATTGCGGCATAGTATTAGTTTCACGCTTCCCTGCCCCGCCGCATTTCGGGCATTTTGTATTTACCCAGTCCTTAATATTCGCTAAAGGCGACTCGCCTGTTCCGGTCGGTTCGTAATGCTTTACTTCCGGCAGTTTTACCGGCAAATCTTTTTCCGGTACGCCTACCGCTCCGCACTTCTCGCAATGGATAATCGGAATCGGCTCGCCCCAATATCTTTGCCGAGAAAACACCCAGTCTTTTAGTTTATAATTAACGGCTTTCTTGCCAACCTTATTTTTTTCCAGCCATTCTATTATTTTCTTCTTAGCATCAATTGTTTTTAATCCATTCAGAAAACCAGAATTTATTGAGATACCAACTCCAATAAAATAATCTTGCCCAATATCATCTAATAATTTTTGATCAGCTTCACTCGGCTCCACAACCCTTCTAACTTCTAAATTATACTCTCTCGCAAACTCCCGATCCCTCTGATCATGCCCTGGCACGGCCATAATCGCACCTGTGCCATAGCCCATTAAGACATAATCGGCAATCCAGACCGGAATTTTTTCCTGATTAACCGGATTTATAGCGTAAGCGCCGGTAAAAACTCCTGTTTTTTCTTTGGCTAAATCCGTTCTTTCCAATTCGGATTTCTTTTTTGATTGCTCAATGTATTTTTCTACAGCTTTTTTTTGTTCCGCCGTAGTTATTTTTCTTAC
>JAQTSG010000001.1 GCA_028711415.1 Patescibacteria group bacterium
AAATGAAAGCGAGTGAAGACATAGAAAATTTAAAAGACATTGAACGAGACAGAAAAAATTTAATATTTATAGGCAAAATTATTGAAAGATTCTATCTTGATGAACTGCCGCAACTTTTAAATGTTTTGGTTGGCGATTTAAGTTTAGTCGGTCCCAGGCCGGTTAACCCGAAAATCTATCAGGATATTTTAGCTAGAGGGATAGAAACCAAATCTTTCATTAGAGCCGGCTTAACTGGACCTTATCAGTCCCATAAAGGCGAGGCGGGTGTTAATCAGGATAAATTAGACAGAGAATATATTAATTTTTTCTTAAATAACCCGGGCTGGAAAATAGTTATGCTTGACATAAAAATAATTTTACGCACCTTTCTAATAATTTTTCGGGCCCAGGGAATTTAATTATCTTTGTAAAGATGAAAAAGATAATCATTATATTTTTTTTATTTTTTAGCTGTTCCTTCTTAGCGGCGATTTTTCCTACTTCAGTCCGGGCGCAGGGTCTTGGGGAGAAATTAGCCGGCCGGATTTTACTTAATGTGGAAGGCAAGGGCGAAGCCTGGTATGTCTATCCGGAAGACAATAAAAGATATTATCTGGGTCGGCCAACGGACGCTTTTGCTGTTATGCGGGAATTGGGGCTGGGCATTTCCGAACTGGACTTTCAAAAAATCGCCCAGGCCGATATGCCCGTCGCCGGTGATTTAGTCCTTGCTAAAAGATTGTCGGGAAGAATAATTTTACAGGCAGAAAGGAACGGCGAGGCCTGGTATATAAATCCTCTTAATTTAAAAAAATACTATCTTGGCCGGCCGGCGGACGCTTTCCGGATTATGAGAGATTTGTCTTTAGGCATCAGCCGAGAAGATTTAGCCGGGGTTCATAAATCAAGCTATAATGAATCTTTTAACGGATACAGTAAATACGAGCATAAAAAAATAATTTCTACTTTAGGTGGGGACTTTGCCGTTGATGTAGTGGAAATAGATTTAGCTGACCCTAATTTAGAAATTATTACTGATACGGCAGACGACGACGATTGTGAGAGCAATTGCCAAGCAAAATCTTTAGCTAAATTTGTTATAGCTAATAACGGTTTTGCCGGGATTAACGCTACTTATTTTTGCTCTGACAACGGTTGCGGGGCCGCTTATTACTATTTTTTCCCGGTTTTTAATTCCCGCTCAGGCAAACTGATAAACGAGGACCAGCTAAAATATTGGACGACCGGGCCGATTATGGCCTTTGACGCTAACAACAAATTTTATTATTTTAAAGACAGCCGGGAATTCGGCGGGGTGGACATTTTTGAAAAAAAATACGGGGTAAAATTGCAGGCGGCAATCGGCAATAAACCGAGATTAATTGAAAATGGCTTAAATTTATTGATAGATTGGGAAGTAGATGAAAAACAATTAAAAACCAAAGCTTTGCGCAACGCCTTGGCCTATAAAGGCGGGAAAATATATCTGGTTGTCGCTCGGCAGGCAACCTTGCCGGAGTTGGCGCAAATTATGGAGGCGATGGAAGTGGAGTACGCTTTGAATTTAGACGGCGGCAATTCATCGGCTTTATTTTATAACGATGAATATATGATTGGCCCCGGGCGGGATATTCCTAATGCCATTATTTTTAAAGAAAAATTAAAATATTATTAATTCCCTCCCGTAAAAATGACCGTCTTAAGCGAATTTTTTGGGAGGCAAAAGGAAATATATGGAAATATTTAACGGGGTGAGAAGAAATTTATTTATCGTCTTTATTTTTATCGTGATTTTGGCCGTAGGTCTAGGTCTTGGTTGGTTTTTAGGTCAAGATAGGGGCGAGGACAATCTTAGCGCCGGGCAAAATAATATTGGCACAGGCGGGGCAGCCCAAGAGGACGAAATATTAAACAAAGAGGGATTTTCCGTAATAGTGCCTAGGGGGTGGAAGGAGGCGGTTGCTCCGACCGGCGTTTCCGCTATGGTGGTAAATACCGGCGAAGAAATTACTGACCCGGCCTTGCAAAAGATAAATTTTAAAAGTTATTATTCCGTTTCTTATGATACTTTAGGAGAAAGAACCCGCGGAGAGTATGTCGCTTATATAAAAGAAGTGGTAAAACAGTTTGCGCCGACGATTATTTTTTCCGCGGAAGAGGATTTAAAAATTAATGGCCGAGATGTTTATAAACTGGAAGCGGATATAACCCAACAAGGAGCGGATTTTAAAGTTCTTATTTTTTTGATTAGCGGCAAAGGCGATGATATCTGGAATATGTCTTTTAATTCCGGTTTGGCGAACTGGGATAAAAATAAGGAGTCATTTAACAGGATAATGGAGAGTTTCACCACTAAATAATTTTATTATGTTGGTTGAATTTAAGAGAAAATTAGAAAACGGCAAAATTTTGTATTTAAGGATTAAAGCCAATCCAGGAATGGCCAAAACCGAGATTAAGCAAGTAATGGCGGACGGAACAATAAAAATAAATATCGCGGCGCCGGCGGAAAAAGGCAAAGCGAACCAAGCGCTCTTAAGTTTTTTAGTTAAAGAATTCGGCGTGAGCAAGGAAGGAATAAGCATAATAAGCGGAGCGGGAGAAAAATTAAAATTAGTTAAAATAATAAAATAAGTTGATGAAATAAATTTAAAAATATGAATTTAGAAAAACAAAGAAAAGAAAATTATTTTACCTTAAGAAATATTAACCCCGTGGTTAGATTTTTAACGATTTCCGATATTTTAATCTTGAGCGGATTTGGTTTAATCGCTCCGATTTTCGCGGTTTTTATCGTAGATATAATAAAAGGCGGTAATTTGGAAGTGGTCGGGATTGCTTCGGCGGTCTATTTGCTAACCAGAAGTTTAATTCAGATTCCGGCGGCGGCCATGGTTGATAAGATAAGAGGAGAGAAAGACGACTTTTGGGCTTTACTAATCGGTTCTTTGGTGTTCAGTTTTGTGCCGCTGGCTTATCTTTTTGTTTCCACGCCGCTAGAATTATATTTTGTCCAATTTATTTATGGTTTAGCTTCGGCTTTTACCTACCCTTCCTGGCTGGCTATTTTTACCCGCCATATAGACAAAGAGCACGAGGGGGTAGAATGGGGGATTTACCAGACATTAGTTGATTTAGGCGGGGCGGCTTCAGCTTCTTTGGGCGGGTTTTTAGCTTATCAGTTCGGCTTTAATCTTTTATTTATTTTGGTAAGTCTTATTTCTTTTATCGGTTCTTTTTTCCTGCTGGGTATTTATAGAAAAATGAGAGTTGGTTATATTATTTCAAAAAGATAGTATGGAGAAGATGGAAAATAAAAATATCCCCAAACATGTGGGAATTATTATGGATGGCAACCGGCGCTGGGCGCGGGAAAGGAACCTCTCAACTTTAGACGGTCATCTGGCCGGTTATGAAAAGATGCGGCAGGCGCCGGAGTGGTTTTTTTCAAGGGGGGTAGAAATCCTTTCCGTTTTCGCTTTTTCCGCGGAAAATTGGAATCGCGGCCAGGAAGAAGTTAATTATTTGATGAAACTGATAAAAAAAGCCGTTAATGAAGAGATAGAAGAAATAAATAAAAAAGGCCATAAAATTTTAATTAGCGGCCGGGTTGACGAACTGCCCGGCGATCTGCCCGAAAGTTGCCAGGAAGCGATAAATAAAACTAAAAACAATACCAAGGGAATTTTAAATATCTGCCTGAATTACGGCGGACGGGCGGAAATCGCGGACGCGGTCAAAAAGATGATAAAAAATAAAATAGAGGCGGAGCAGGTGCACGAGGGTTTAATAAAAAAATATTTATATAATAGCGAATTGCCTGACCCTGACATAATCGTGCGGACTTCGGGAGAAGAGCGCCTTTCCAGTTTCCAGCTTTGGCAGAGCGCTTACAGTGAATTATTTTTTATGGAAAAATACTGGCCGGAATTTGAAGAAAAAGATGTAGATTTAATTATAGAGGAATACGCTGGCCGGAAGAGGAGATTTGGGGGAGACGGAGAGTAAAAATATAAAATATAAAAAATAAAAGATAAAAAATGCGCGGGGCTGTCTCCGCGCATTTTTTGTAGTGTTATGGGTTTGAAAATTATGTCTTTTTTTGCTAAGGTTAAGCTATGGTAAACTCTAGTAAAAATACGCCCCTGGCTGATAGAATCAGGCCGGAAAAATTAGAGGATTTTTTAGGCCAGGACGAAATCGTGGGCAAAGGCAAGATGCTTAGGCAGGCCATAGAATCTGACCGGCTGCCTTCAATAATTCTTTGGGGGCCGCCCGGGAGCGGTAAAACCACCCTGGCTTTTATTATCGCCAAGCAAACCAAGTCGGAATTCGTCCGGTTTAGCGCGGTGACAAGTGGAGTTAAAGAATTAAAAGAAGTGGTAAAGCGGGCGGAGGAAAGCAAGCGGCTGGGCCGGAATACTATTTTATTTATTGACGAAATTCATCGCTGGAATAAAGCCCAGCAGGACGCTTTATTGCCCCACATAGAAAGAGGCACCGTGATTTTAATCGGCGCCACGACCGAGAACCCGAGTTTTGAAGTGCGCGGGGCTTTGCTTTCCCGCTGCCGGGTTTTTGTTTTAAAGCAACTGGGGAAAGAGCAGATTATGGATATTGTTTTAAGGGCGCTAAAAGATAAGGAAAACGGTTTAGGAAATCTAAAGGTTAAAATGGATAAAAAGGTAGTAGATGTTTTGGCCGGGATGAGTAACGGCGATGCCCGGGTAGCTTTGAATGTTTTGGAATATGCCACCTCACCCCTAACCCCTCTCCTAGACAGGAAAGGGGAAAAGAAAGAGAAATTAGTAACTTTAGAGATAATTAAGGAGGCGTTTCAGAAGTCGCATTTGTTTTACGATAAAGACGGAGAAGAGCATTACAATATTATTTCGGCTTTGCATAAATCTATGCGGGGCTCTGACCCGGACGCGGCTCTCTATTGGCTGGCCAGGATGCTTGAAGCCGGGGAAGACCCTTTGTACGTGGCGCGGCGTTTAGTGCGGTTTGCCTCGGAAGATATCGGCCTGGCTAATTCTAGGGCTTTAGAGCAGGCCGTAGCGGCCTACAATGCCTGCCATTTTATCGGGATGCCGGAATGTAACGTAATACTGGCCCAGGCCGTGGTTTATATGGCTAAATGCGAGAAATCCAATGATTTATATGTAGCTTATGGTAAAGCTGCTAAGGACGTTGAGGAACTCGGTAATCTGCCCGTGCCGCTTCATATCAGGAACGCGGAGACTGATTTAATGAAGAATTTAGGTTATGGCAAAGGGTATAAGTATTCGCCGAATTACGATTATAAAGAGAAACAAGATTATCTGCCAAAAGAACTAAAAGGAAGGAAATATTTGAAATAATCTGTCTAAATCCTTATAAATCTATGCAAAAAATGAAGGATTATGAGGGCAAATATTTGGATATAACAGGAAAGATTATTAATGCGGCGATGGAGGTCCATAAAGTTCTTGGCGCTGGCTATCAGGAAATTATTTATCATAAAGCAATGATTATAGCTTTATCTGAAAGAGGATTAAGTTGTGAAAGTGAAAGAGAATTTTATATATTTTTTAAAAATAGAAATATTGGGGAATATAAGTTAGATTTGGTTGTGGAGGGGAAGGTTATTGTAGAATTAAAAGCCGTTATTGGTGAAATGCCGGAAGTGTTTAAAGCCCAGATAATATCATATTTGAAAGCAAGCGGGCTAGAGGTGGGATTGTTAATAAATTTTGGCAATGAAAGTTTGGATGTACGCCGGTTAGTGCGGTATAAAGATTATTTAAAGCATTGATTTATACAGATTTAAACAGAAAGATTATGGATTTAAGCATTATTATTGTTTCCTGGAACATAAAAGAAAAGTTAAGACAAAATTTATTGGCTCTGGAGAAAAGCCAGGGTGATTTGGAATACGAAATTTTTGTGGTGGACAATAATTCAGCTGACGGCTCGGCCGAGATGGTTGCTAAAGAATTTCCGGAAGTGAAGCTACTCGCCAATAGCGATAATTTGGGTTTTGCTAAAGCTAATAATCAAGCCATAAAGCAGGCAAGCGGCGATTTTATTTTACTTCTTAATCCGGATATGCGCGTTTTTCCTGACACGTTAAAAAATATGCTGGAGTGGATGCGAGAAAATAGAGAGGCGGCGGTAGCGGGCTGCCAATTAGTTAATGAAAAAGGCGAGACCATAAAGCAGGCGCGTCGGTTTCCAAGATTTTGGGACCAGTTGATGGTTGCCTTAAAACTGCCGCATATTTTCCCGAGTGTCCTAAATAAGTATTTGCAGGTTGATTTTGATTACAAAAAATCCGCGCCAGTAGATTCTATCCGCGGTTCTTTTTTTATGATAAGAAGGGAAACCATTGAAAAAGCGGGGATGCTTGATGAAAGATATTTTATTTGGTTTGAAGAAGTTGATTATTGCCAAAGGGTAAAAAAAGCCGGCGGAGAGGTGTGGTACACGCCGGCGGCGAAATGTTTAGATTATGTCGGCCAGAGTTTTAATCAGCTGCCGCGGGGCAGGACGCAGAAATATTTTCGCGATTCAATGCTCACTTATTTTAAAAAATGGCAGCCGATTTGGCAATACTGGATTTTGAAACTGGCCTGGATTCCGGGGATGTTTATGGCCTGGCTGGGTGATAGAATAAGGGTCAAGAAGAGAATAAGAACTTAGTATCTCGTAGCCTTTTAAAACTATTTAACCTCGCAAACTTTCCAGTTATCATCAACCCATAATCCTATTGCCTGGACTTTAAAACCCCACGATTTAACCGTTTTAACAGCCGATCGTATTTGCTTTAACTGGGTTTTCTCTTCTGTCGGGTTGCCGGCGCAATCATAATGCCCAACAACGGCAATCAGCCCGGAATTATGCTTATTCACGGAAATTTCAAGCCGTTTTTTTATTGAGGCCAATACTGGCTGGTTTTTGCCTTCGGCTAATATTTTGTTCGGGCCCGGTTCGGTGATTACATCCGCATAATCCACTCCGTATTTATTTTTTAACCATTCAATTATCGGTATCTGAACTCTTCCGTCCATACAGTTAATGGCCGTGGCAAATTTTTTGCTGCTCATATTTTATTATTAAAATTTTTCTAAAATTTTTTATTAAAATATATTGACAGTTGAATTTTTTAATGATAATATAAAATTATAATATAAAAATGTTAGTTGAAAACCGTCTCCCGAGGGAATTCCCGGGGAAACAGTTTTTTTTTAAAAAAGTTGTTCTTTCCAATAGTCAATAGCAGGGATGAGAAACGAATTACTTTGAGGATATAAAACAATAAGATAAAATTCAAAAATCGTGTAAGTTAAACTTCAAGGCATGAAAGGAGCATTGGCAGCGACATGAATTTAAAACGCCTTTGGTCAGCTTTTACCTTTATTTATTTATGCTTTAGCGCTCTGTTCAGCGAAGAACCGCATAAAGAGATGGGTTTGAGTCCTGAACGCGCTAAAGAAATGTGTGACAAATCAACAGGCTATTTAGTTTCCTCTGGAATTTTTGTGGTTTTTGCCGGTTTTATATGCTCGGTTCTAAAAATTCCCGGCATTTTCATCTTTCTGCTGGTAGTCGGATGGATTTTATTCGTTTCGGCTATTTACTTTTTTGACGGCAAAATATTTTCTCCGTCTTTGAAAAAAGAGAAAGTCGAAGAATAAAAGAGCGCAAACAATCAGACCTCGTCTTCCGCCGCAGTCTTTACCTTTGGGCTGCGGCTATTTATTTACAAAAAATTCAACTAAGACAAAAATTACCCAGAAGATAAAGAGAAGCTTACTTTCCTTTTTTGAAAGATTTCTGCCGGTGCGCATAAAATAAAAAAGGAGAAAAGAAGCGATAACCATAAACGTTCCGGTGATATAAATGATTTTCTGCGGGAAGAAAAACGGGCTAATTATAGCTAAGAGGCCGACTACAATCGTGGCATCGGCCAGGGCAGTCCCTAAAATATCTCCGATGGCCAAAGAATCATCTTTTTTCTTTACTGATTTTAAAGAAAATAGCAATTCCGGCATAGTTGTGCCCAGTCCGACAATTAGCATGCCGATTAAAATCGGCGATATTCCTATGGCCGACGCTAAGTCTGTAGCCGAGGTAACGGTAAAGTGCGAGCCGATTAATAGAGCTGCCATGCTCAAAATTAGAAACAGGAAATTTTTTCCGCGATTGCCTTCTTGGCCGCCAACTACTCTACAGGTGTTGTTTTTAAACACGAAATAATAAAAAATGAGGCCGGCAATAATAAGAGCCGCTCCTTCCGGACGGGAATAATGGCCGTTTATCCCTAAAGTTAGAGGGATGAGAAATAAAAACGGGTAAATAACGTTATTTTTTAATATTTTGCTTTCAATTTTAATGCTTTTCCCCGCGAAAAAGATAATGATGGCGAAAACCAAAGTAAGGTCCGCCACATTAGAGCCGAACAGAGTGCCCAGCCCGAACGCCGGAATTCCCTTCAGGGCGGAGTTGATGGAGATAAAAGCTTCCGGTAGAATTGAGATTACGGCGACAATCATAAAACCGACAATATATTTTGATAAGCAAAAATTCTCGGCGAGCCGGACAGAATATTTTGTCGCCAGAGTGGCGCTTTTGACGACCAGTAATAATGAGACGACGAAGATGAATAAATTTTCAAACATAAAAAGTTAACGGTGTTATTATTTAACGCTTTTTACTAATATTTCAGCATAACGTATCGCGATATCCGAAGTTATGTAGCAATTTTGGTGGAGCGAAGCGGAACCGTATATGCCGTGTTATACGATGGCCACTTTAATTTTTTATTTCAGTAATTTCTGTCTTATAATAATTGAAACGCTGATTAATATTATTCCTAATATAATTGGAAATATGAAAAAATTGAAAAGTTGATATGGGCCACCGCCAAAATTGCTATATGGTGCCGGACCATTTATGATCCAGATGTAACGTTCATAATTTCCGTGTATCCACCAATAAAAGAAAATCGGACTTAATAATGAGAGGCACCCCATCCCTAACAACAACGAACTAGATAAATCGAGTAGAAATTTTTTCATATTTTTGCGTTAAAAATTAAAGTGGCCATCGTATAACGTTTAGGAATATCCGAAGCTCTTTTTGCCTTCGGCGATAAGAGTTTTGGATATTCCGTGTTAGGCGATGTTTTTAAAGTTAAAAAATTAGCGTCTAAAAATTTCTACCACCGAATCATGTAAATTTTTATTAGTGGCAATTATTGACGTGGTATCTTTTGCTACTTCGTTTCCATTGATATCTGTAACTTTGCCACCAGCTTCTTCAACTATGATTTTTAAAGCGGCAAAATCCCATATTTTTGTTTCCGCCTCAATCATAATATCAATTTTCCCTTGGGCTAATAAGTGATAGCACCAAAAATCGCCAATTCCTCTATGTCCGCTAGTTTGTTTAGAAAGCTCTAATAGTGAATTAAGGTGGCCATGCTTATGAAAATATTTTATACCACCGAAACAAAAATATGAATCTGCTAAATTTTGAATGTTTGAAACATTGATACGCTTTTCCTGAAAAAATGCTCCTCTGCCCTTTTCGGCGAAAATCATTTCATTCATCGCGGGTGCGTTAGAAACACCTAAAATAATCTCTCCGTCCTCTAATAAAGCAATTTGTGTAGCGAAGAGGGGTATTTTCCGTGTGTAGTTTTTTGTTCCATCAATTGGGTCAATAATCCATTGATACCCTGAATTAACATTGTCATTTCCCGATTCTTCGCCGAAAAAGGCATGGTCAGGAAAAGAGTTTTTGATTGTTTCTATGATAACTTTCTCAGCTTGTGTATCCGCAATAGTGATAGGCGATCGGTCAGACTTTTTTTGCCACGTCAAATCATCGGAATAATATTTCATGATAATTTCTTCCGCATTTTTTGCCGCTTTAATTGCAACTAATAAAAATTTACTTTTATCCATCGAAGTGTTTTATTTTTTCTTTAAAATAAGGTAAAATATTTATATAAATATTATAGAATTAAATGAGGTATATGTCAAAGAAAGTTGCCATAGTAATTAGCCCGAATTGGCGGGATTACGCGGAAAAATATCTAGCGGATTGTCTGGAAAGCTTAAGGAAGCAGAATTGGGCTGGCGAGTCCAAGATTTTTTTGATTGATAATGAAACCGGCGAGGAAAGTTTTGGTTTATTAAAAAAAATTGTAGAGACGCAAAATCCCCCTGCCCCCCTCCTGTCTGCGCAGGCAGGTTATCAAGGGGGGGATGTTGAGATTATCAGGAATAAAAATAATGACGGGTTTGCCAAAGGCAATAACGGGGCGATAGAACTGGCTTTGGAGCAAGGTTTTGATTATGTCGTTTTATTTAACATGGACGCGATAGTTGAAAAAAACTGCGTGAGTGAATTGGTAAAAACCGCGGAAAGCGATGAAAGAATCGGAGCGGTGCAGGCGCGGCTGATGCTTTGGCCGGAGAAAGAAAAGATAAATAGTTTGGGGAATGCTACGCATTTTCTCGGTTTCGGCTATTGTATAGGTTATGGGGGAAAAATTGAAAATTTAAAATTGAAAATTGAAAATTCAATCTGCTATCCTTCGGGGGCGGCGGTGCTTTTTAAAGCTGAAATTCTAAAGAAAGTTGGGTTATTTGACGAAGAATTCTGGATGTATAACGAAGACCAGGATTTGGGCTGGCGGATCTGGCTGGCTGGTTATAAATGCGTTTTGGCGCCCGAGGCCGTGGTTTACCACAAATACGAATTTGCCAAGTCTATCAGACAATATTATTGGATGGACAGAAACCGAATCTTGGCAATTTTGAAAAATTATCGGCTGCCCACTTTGGTTTTAATTTTTCCGGCATTTTTGGTTATGGAGTTTGGCTTATTATTATTTTCAATAAAGACCGGTTGGTTCAAGGAGAAATTGAAAATTTATAAATATTTTTTAACTCCGAAAAATTGGGCGTATATTTTAAAAGTGAGGCGAAAAACGCAAAGCTTGCGTAAGGTTAAAGACAGGGATATAGTAAAGATGTTTACGGGGAAAATATGGTATCAGGAGATAGGGGATTGGAAGTTAAAATTAGTTAACCCAGTGTTTCAAGCTTATTGGTGGGCGATGAGGAAGATAATCTTTTGGTAAATTTTCAATTAACAATTATCAATTTTCAAACAATTTTCAATGATTAAATTTTTAATTCTAAACGTACGGAATTGAAAATTAAAAATTGCCTTCATGGATATAAGCATCATAATTTTAAACTATAAAAGCCGGGGGCTTACTTTAAACTGCGTTAAATCAATTAAGGAGGCGGATTTTAGCAATTTAAGATATGAAATAATCGTCGTGGATAATAATTCTGATGATGGTATTGGTGAAATTTTGGCCTGGCAGTATCCGGAGATTAAATTTATTCAGAACAAGAAAAATTTAGGTATGGGCGCGGGTAATAATGTCGGCCTAAAAAAATCGGAAGGAAAATATATGGTGGTAATGAACCCAGACACGATAGCTTTTCCGGATACTTTCAGGAAGATGCATGAGTTTATGGAAGCTAACTCCGAAGTCGGCCTGGCCGGCCCGAAGCAGTTTTATCCGGACCGGTCTGTTCAAAATTCCTGCTATCGGTGGTATAATTTACTTACACCGGTTTACCGACGCACGCCCTTAGGAAAGTTTAAGTTCGCGCGAAGAGATGTGGCCAGATTTTTAATGAAAGATTTTGATCACAATGAAAAGAGGGAAGTGGATTGGCTTTTGGGCTCATTTTTATTCTGCCGCCGGGCTTGCCTTGACCAGATTGGACTTTTTGACGAAAGGTTTTTTATGTATTTTGAAGATACTGATCTTTGCCGTCGGGCTTCAAGCCGGGGCTGGAAAGTGGTGTACTATCCGGAAAGCCAGATTATTCATAATCACAAAAGGGAAAGCGCGGAAACGCTCTGGTATAAATTTCTCTGGAATAAGACAAGCCGGACGCATATCATTTCCTGGCTGAAGTATTTGAAGAAATGGAGGAACGCGCATAACGCATAACGCATAACGCATAACGCATAACGCATAACGCATAACGCATAACGCATAACGCATAACGCATAACGCATAACGCATAACGCATAACGCATAACGCATAACGCATAACGCATAACGCTCTTCTTCCTTAAAAGGTTTTTGAAAAAATAATTTTCTAATACCTATCATCTAACACCTAACATCTAAAAAATTATGCAAAAAATAAAAAAAGCCATTGTAGCGGTGGCTGGTTCAGGGACGCGTCTCCTGCCCGCCACTAAAACCATGCCTAAGGAAATGCTGCCGATTGTGGATAAACCAATTGTCCAGCTTGTGGTTGAGGAATTAGTGGCCGGTGGAATTGAGGATATAATTTTAATAACGAAATGGGATAAAAAACCTTTGGAAGACCATTTTGACCATAGTTGGGCGCTTGAGCAGGATTTGGAGAAGTCGGGCAAAACTAAACTTTTAAAAGAGATTGTGAGACTGTCAGAAATGGCGAATTTTATTTATGTTCGCCAAAAAGGTCCGTACGGAAATGGTACGCCGGTTTTGTCCGCCGCCAGTTTGGTGGATGATGAGCCGTTTATGTATGTCTGGGGAGATGATTTGGTTGACGCAAAAGTGTCATTTACCAAGCAGATGATAAAAGATTATGAAAAAAGCGGGCACTTAATGATTGGCGTGCAGGAAGTGCCAAGAGAGGAAGTGTCCCGCTATGGCATTGTTAAATTAAAAGGTAAAACCATGCAGATAGAAGATATTATTGAAAAGCCGTCGGTTGAGGAAGCGCCCTCGCGGTTGGCTGATTTCGGCCGCATGATTTTAGACCAGGATATAATAGACATTTTGCGAAAGACCCCGCTGGGCAAAGGCAATGAGCTTTGGATCGTTGACGCGATAAGGAAGTACGTAAAGGCGGGCGGGAAATTTTACGCTAAAAAAATCATGGACGGGGAGTGGCTTACTACCGGAGACCCGTTAAATTATTTCAAAGCGAATTTAAGATATGGCCTGAAAGACAAAGAAATCGGGAAAGACTTAAAAGAATACATAAGAGGGCTGAAACTATAATTTATATCGCATATCACCAATCGCATAATCATAACAAAAAAGGCGTCCCAAAAGGATGCTCTTTTTTAATTTAAAATTTCTAATTTTAAATTTTCAAACAATTTTCAATTTTTTAATTTTCAAAACTTGGGGAAATTTAAAAATTAGAAATTGAGTCATTAAAAATTGTTTAGAAATTGAAAATTGTAAATTAGAAGTTATTTGCCATATGGCGATTATTGTATCTCCAGTTTATATAGTCCTTCCTGGTTTCCGATTTTGGCGCCGAAATAGAGGATTTCTCCTTCCGGGTCAAGGGAGAGGGAATAAATTTTTTCCACTTTTATCAGTTCGGTTGTATTTCTTTTTTCCCTCTCATCAAGCTCAATCATATTGATAGTTTTGTCCGTAGAATAAATTACATAATTTTTACTGGGATGCCAGAGCACATCAGCAATCGTTTCGCTGATTCTGGTTAGGATTTTTTTATTGGCTTTACCCAAGAGAGAAGCGCTTGAGTCCATATCAAGAAGCCAGATTTCAAAGTCATTGGCGTAAAGGAGCTTGTTGTCGTCAAGCCACTCGGAATATTTTAAATTATTTACGATTTCTTTTATGGGGTTGATGAGGGCGAAAGGGTCAATTAAATAAAGAAGCTCGTGGTCGCTGTCATAGAGATTAATAAGGTTATGGCCGGGATTTATCAGGCGGTAGGCGGCGGAGAAAGGAAGGTTTATTTCTTTTGTCACTTCCTTATTTTTTAAAGAAATTCCTTTTAATTTTAAAGTTCGGTTTATTCCGGAAATGGAGAAAATATAATCATTCTTTACCAGATAATCATAATAATCTTCCCCCTCGGCCAGAATTTTTCTGATTTTAGTGTTTAAATCAAGGTAGCCGATGGAGTTGGCGGATTGATAGTAAATAGTATTGCTATCCGCCCCCCATTTAAAATTATTTACCTGTTTGCCGAGAAGATCATTTAAGTAAATTGTTTTGTCTCCATTTTTTAAATCAAAAATAACTCTTCCGGCAATAATTTTGGCGCTGTCCGGCGACCAGATAATCGGCGAGGTTGGTTCAAATCTTACTTTGAGGGAAGAGAGATCAACAAAGGAGAGAATATTGCCGCCGGTTTCCGCGATAGAAATTTTTTTCTCATTGAGAATGAAAAAGTATCTTTTGTTCGGCGATTGTTCGACCCTTCTTAGGGGCAGGCGGGAAAAGTTATCTTCTTCCGGAATAAGGTTAGCTATTTGCAGAGGCAGGTCTTTTTTAAATAAATAAACGTCTTCGGCGTAAGTCGCCTGGCCCGGCTCAACCGTCAATTTTTTCTCCCACGGCCAGTAGCCGGGAAGTTCCAGTCTTATATTATATTCCCCAGGCAGGAAATTTTTTATTTTAGCCGGTGTTTTTATGTAGCTTTGCTCTTTGTTGAAAAATTTTTTAAAAAATAATTGGCTGGGTTTGTTATCTATAAAAATTTTCGCGCCGCGCGGAGAAGTATCAAAAATAAACATTCCGGTTTTCTGCAGGGAATTGCTAAAACTAGGCGGCCAGCCTAATTTTATTTTGTAGCCGGACGCGTAAAGGATAAGCCAGGGGGTAGCGACAAAAAAGATGATAACAAAAAAAAGAAAAAGAATTCGACGTATTCTAAGAGTCATAAGCATTTTAAACTCTAAATCCTAATATCTAAATTCTAAACAAATCCAAAATTCTCACCGCCTCGGCGGGATCCCGCCCCCCTATAAATTTTATAGTAATGTGGCGGGAAAATTACCAAATTTTCAAAAAAATTTTTGGATTTTTGTCATTTGAGAATTTGATATTGTTTAGGATTTAGGATTTAGGGCTTAGGATTTACAAATTGAGGGTTCCAATTCTTTTAATATCGGCACCAAGGGCGCGCAGCCGTCCGTCAATATCTTCATAGCCCCGGTCTATCTGGTAAATGTTGTCAATTTCCGTCTGGCCGGAAGCGATCAAAGCGGCGATTAAGATGCCGATGCCGGCCCGCAAATCCGGGCTGGTAAGTTTTTTCCCGAAAAGTCTGGCCGGGCCGTTAACAACCACGCGGTGCGGGTCGCACATCATAATATCAGCGCCCATCTGCGTAAGGTTATCAACGTAAAGGAGGCGGCGGTCATAAATCGTTTCATGGATCAGGCAGGAACCGGCCGCTTGCGTCATAAGAACCGTATAAGGCGGCTGCAGGTCGGTCGGGAAACCGGGGTATTCATGAGTTTTAATGCTATAAGGTTTTATTTTCTTAGCTTCTTTAATTTTCAAAAAGTCTTTGCCAATCTCAAAAGGCACGCCGATTTTATCAAAAATAGAAAGAAGCGCCCGCACATGTTCCGGTTCGCAATCGGTAATGGTAATATTGGATTTAGTGGCCGCGGCCATGATAGCAAAAGAGCCGGTTTCAATGCGGTCTGGGATTATTTTAAAATCGCCGGCGCTGATTTTTTCCACTCCTTCTACGGTAATAGTCGGCGTGCCCGCGCCTTTAATTTTTGCTCCTTGTCCATTCAGGTAATCAGCCAGCGCCTTAATTTCCGGTTCCATAGCGCAGTTTTTTAAGACCGTGGTGCCTTGAGCTAAAACCGCTGTCATCATTAGACTTTCCGTGGCCGTCACGCTTATAATCGGAAAGAAAGAATTACAACCCTTTAATTTTTTCGCTTTCAGGTGATAATAATTGTCGCTTACTTCAATTTCAGCGCCTAAACATTTAAAGCCGTCCAAAAACAAATCAATCGGCCGGCCGCCGGCGCCGATAACGCAGCCGCCGGGATGGGGAAACCTTACCTCGCCGAACCTGGCTAAAATCGGGCCGACAAACATTATTGAAGCCCTGAATTTATTGGCAAATTCCGGGTTAAGCTCAAATTTGTTAATATTGGCAGTAGAAATTTCCAGACGGTCTCCCTGCCAGTCTGTTTCCGCGCCCAGGTCAAGAAGAAGATGCAGGGCTTTATCTATATCCTCAATCTTAGGCAGGTTGGAGATGGAGATTTTTTCCCTGGAAAGAATGGCCGCGGGAATAATCTTCAGAGCGGCATTTTTAGCTCCTTTTACCCTTATGGCTCCGGCTAATTTTTTTCTTCCTTCAATTATGAATTTTGACATATTTTAAAAATATCACCGCTTCAGCGGGATCCCGCCTTCATAAGTTTAATATAGTGGCGGGAAAATAATAAAATAACAAAAAATTATGTTTATATCATAGCTCATATTTAATAAAATTTCAACTTGTTGTCAATTTTGTTCGTTGGGAGTAAAATATAGAAGAATTATTAATATAGATAATTTGTAAATTTGTGATGAATTTGTAATTTGTAATGTTATGTTTATAGATACTCATGCCCATGTTAATTTTAGCGCTTTTAGCCAAGATGCCGATGAGGTAATCCGCCGCTCTTTGGCTGGCGATACCTGGATGATTTTGGCCGGGTCGGAGTATAAAACTTCAAGGAAGGGTCTGGACTATGCTAATAAATATGAAAAAGGAGTTTATGCCGCGGTCGGTTTGCATCCGATTCACCTTGATGATCTGATGGTTGAGAATGACGATGAAAATGGAGAATACAGCTTTCGGGCAAAAGCCGAGGAATTTAATTATGACAATTATGAAAAATTGGCTAAATTTGAAAAAGTGGTGGCGATCGGCGAAATCGGTCTGGATTATTACCATATAAATTTAGCCGGTGATGTTTCCGCCATAAAGAAAAAGCAGCGGGAGATTTTTAAAGAGCAGCTGGTCCTTGCCCAAAATCTCGGTTTGCCGGTTATTATTCATTGCCGCCAGGCCCATGACGATATGCTTTCCGTTTTATCCGATTTTAAAAAGGAACATAAGGATATGGTTCCGTCCGGCCGGCCTTGGGGAGTAATGCATTGTTTTTCCGGGGACGAAGACCTGGCCTGGAAATATTTTTCTCTCGGCCTGATTATTTCTTTTACCGGCTTAATAACTTTTAGCAAGCGTTGGGATGATTTAATCCGAAAAATGCCGCCGGAAAAATTTATGATAGAAACCGATTGCCCTTATATGACCCCGGAGCCCTACCGCGGGAAGCGCAATGAGCCGCTTTTGGTTAAATATGTAGCGGGCAGGATCGGAGAGATAAGAAATATAAGTTCGGAGCGGGTAGGGGAAATTACGACGGAAAACGCGAGAGAATTTTTTAATATCTGATTAGCAATATGAATTATTTGTTATAGATTCGTTTTATTACAAATCTACAAATTATTTCACAAATTCACAAATACCGAGTAGATTCTTTTTGCTAGAATTTGTATATTTGTAATAGATTTGTAATTTGTAATCATTGTGGATATCTGATGTTGACTTAAAAAATTTTGTTTGTTAAGATATGATTGATTCTGGAAGAAATCGTATAAATTAAATAAAAACAGTTTTTTGTTTCCTTGTCATACCTCTTAGCCGGATTATGTCCGGAATAACTAGGGGGTTAATTTTTGTTTTTAAGAAAAATATTTTTTTGTGGGTGGGGGGATGGTTATAAAGCATTAACCCCGTCAGAAATTTCTTAATTAGTTAGCTAGAAAAAATAATAAAATAATTAATTCTATAATTCTCGATTTTTTAAAAATAATCGAAAATTAAGAATTGAAAATTAATTTAATATGGACGCAGAAACTTTGAGACATTTATCCGCCGCGGTTGCCATCGGTCTCGGTGCCATCGGCCCCGGTATCGGAGAAGGTAATGTGGCTAGCCGGGCCTTAGAAGCTATTGGTCGCAATCCGGAAGCGGCTAGTAAAATTACGCCCGTGACATTCATTACTATGGCTATTATTGAATCGGTTGCTATTTATGCCTTAGTCGTTGCTTTGATTATTCTTTTTTCTTAGAAGATAGAGTTATAAAGGGATTTTTGGCCGGTAAAATATCCGTAGTTTGTAGCCCAGTTGTGGATATCTGATGTTGACTTAAAAAATTTTGTTTGTTAAGATATGATTGATTCTGGAAGAAATCGTATAAATTAAATAAAAACAGTTTTTTGTTTCCTTGTCATACCTCTTAGCCGGATTATGTCCGGGATAATTAGGGGGTTAATTTTTGTTTTTAAAAAAAAGAAATATTTTTTGTGGGTGGGGTATAGTATAAATTGTAAGGCGGAGAGAAAGAATATGAAAGAAGATTTTTTAGACAAATATAAAAATATAAGGCAATTATCCTGGGCTCTGGCTTTTTATAGCAGCACCTCTATTTTTGGTCCCCTTTTGATAATCGGCGGAGCCGGCTGGTATCTGGACAGGGTTCTTGGCACTCGCCCCTGGCTTTTAGCTATAAGTATTTTTATCGCCTTTATCGTTACGAATATTTTACTTTTTAAAAAAGTGGTTGCTTTGACTAGATGGATCAGTCGCCAGAAAGAATTAAGGAAGAAAGATGAGGCGGGCAAAACGGTTGGGCTAGGAGAAGAAAATGCTAAAGATATTTTTTAGTTAAACATATGGAATTAAGCGTAAGTTTAGCACCGGACATTTTATTTTTTATCGGCGGTTTTCCCGTAACCAATACTTTTTTTTGGTCTCTATTCATCAGTTTATTTTTGATTATTCTCATCCTTTTTGTCCGGTCCAGGTTAAAATTAATCCCAGGGGGGTTGCAGAATATTGTTGAGCTTCTTTTGGAGGGCGGTTATTCTTTTGTTAAATCCATTGCCGGCACGGAAAAGAAAGCGAAGCGGCTTTTCCCTTTGGTTTTTACCATGTTTGTTTTTATTTTAGTGGCTAATTTAGCTACTTATATTCCCGGCCAATCCGCCGTAACTTTGCATAAAGAAGAAGGAGTGGTTTCGGTTTTTCGGGCGGTGATAGCCGATTATGGCATGGTGTTTGTCATGACCCTCATTACCTTTTTGATTACGCAGATTGTTATGATAGCAGCTAACGGTCCTTTCGGCTATTTAGGCAAGTTTATTAATTTTAAAGGCCCCATGCAATTTTTTCTAGGGCTGATGGACTTAGTCGGAGAGTTGGCAAAAGTAATTTCTTTGTCCTTCCGTTTATTTGGCAATATTTTCGCCGGGGAGATTTTAGGGGCGGTAATGCTGTTTTTGGCTCCATTTTTTGTCCCTTTGCCCTTTATGTTTTTGGGGCTGGTGACGGCTGTCGTCCAGGCTTTCGTTTTTGCCGTTTTAACTTTAGTATTTATAACTATGGCTTCGGAAATTCCGGAAAGTGAGGTAAGCAAAAGTGAGCCAGTTTAAAAAATTTTAAAATAATATCCGCCAGAGGCGGACCCGCAATATAAAAATTTATGTGGCGGGAAATAATAAATTAAATTTTATGGAAACAGAAGCTATAAAAGCCCTTGCCGCCGGTATTGCCATGGGATTTGGGGCTATCGGTCCGGCTGTGGGAGAAGGTTATGTGGCGGGTAGAGCCCTGGAAGCCATTGGTCGCAACCCGGAGGCGGCTGACAAAATTACACCTCTGATGTTCGTAACTATGGCTATTTGCGAATCTACCGGTATTTATTCCCTGGTAATCGCCCTGATTGTCATTTTTGGTTAGAAAATAGAGCCCGTCCCGCTTTTTCAAAAAAATGGCGGGATGCCCTTATTTTTTAATTTTTTCCATATGAAGCTATTAGAAGCTTTAGGCCTGGATTTAAGAATTTTGATTGCCCAATTAATTAATTTCGCGATCTTGGTTTTGGTTTTGTGGAAATTCGGCTATAAGCCGATCCTAAAATTTTTGAATGACCGCAAGGAAAAAATAGAAAAAGGCGTGGAAGATGCCAGACGGGCTTCGGAAAAACTGGAGGAAATGGAGCAGAGAGAAGCCGAGCTGGTCAAAGCGGCAAAAAAGGAAGCAGCCAAGATTTTAGAAGAAGCCAAAAAACAGGGCGAAATTAACCGCCAGAAAACTGTTGACAAGGCCAAGGAAGAAATCGGCCAGATTATTAATCAGGAAAAAGCTAAAATGGAAGCGGAAAAAGGGGAAACTTTAAGAGAGATAAAAAGGGAAGTGGGTGATTTGATTGTTTCTTCTTTGGAGAAGATTTTAGGGGAAAAGATGACTGACAAGAAAGACGAAGAGCTTATAAAAAAAATTGTAAAGAATTTAAAATAATATGAACCCCGTTAGAAATCAATTTCTAACGGGGTAAGCAGATAATAATTAAATTTCTAACGGGATGAAAATTACCGCTAAACAATACGCCAAGGCCTTGTTTGAATCAGTAAGCGCCGCCCCTAGCGACAAAGTTGGGGAAGTGGTGAAGAATTTTTGCCGGGCGCTTAAGGCTAATAACCAAACCTCCCAACTCGGGAAAATTATCGGGCAATTTGAGCAGATTTGGGATAAAAAAAATAATATAGTCAAGGCGGAAATTATAAGCGCTTTAAAACTAAACTCGGAAACGGAAAAAATTATTGAGCAGTATCTAAAAAAAACCGTCGGGGCTAAAGAAATAGAATTAAGCCGGAAGGTTGATAAAAACATCTTGGGTGGGGTAATTATTAAATATGGAGATAGAATTTTAGACGAGAGCCTAAGGACGAGATTAGCCGAATTTTCACAGACGTTAAAGGGATAACAGCGGGATTCTTGGGATTTTTAAGATTCTTAGGACTCTTTTGGAAAATACTTTTAACTTCATCTATATGAACCCCGTTAGAAATTTGGCTGGGAATAATAATAAGATTTCTAACAAGGTGAACGCCATTATAAATTTGAGTAGCCAGAAAAAATGAATAATTTTTAGCAAGAAGAAGATATTTAAAAATAATTAAAATATTATATGGAAAAAGAAAACAAAAAAATTTCTAACGGGGTGAACAATACTAAAGACTTTATTGTTGAGCAAATAAAAGAGCAGATAAGCGGATTTAAAGCGGAGGCGGAAGAAAAAACTTTCGGCCAGGTAACTGAAGTCGGCGACGGCATTGCCCGGGTTTCCGGCCTGTCCGACGCTATGATGTCGGAAATGCTTGAATTTAAAACAGCCAGCGGGCCGGCTTATGGCGTAGTCCTTAACCTGGAAGAAGACAGCGTGGGCGCTATTATTTTGGGCGACGCTTCTTCAATTAAGGAAGGCGACGAGGTAATCGCTTTAAAGAGGATTTTGGAGGTTCCGGTCGGGGATGAACTGGTCGGCCGGGTAGTTAATCCCCTAGGGAAGGCTTTAGACGGAAAAGGGGATTTAAAGACGAAAAAGTCCTATCCGATTGAAAAAATCGCTCCCGGAGTAATCGCCCGCGAATCAGTCAACCAGCCGGTCCAGACCGGGATTAAGGCCGTTGATGCCATGATTCCAATCGGTCGGGGCCAAAGAGAACTGATAATCGGCGACCGCCAGATTGGTAAAACCGCGATTGCCATTGACGCGATTATCAACCAGAAGGGTCAGCATATGAAATGCATTTACGTGGCGATCGGGCAGAAAGAGTCAAAAGTCGCTTCTATCGTAGCGCGCCTGGAGAAATTCGGCGCCATGAAATACACGACCGTGGTGATGGCCGGCGCTTCTGATCCGGCTCCGCTTCTTTATATCGCCCCTTACGCCGGTTGCGCTATGGCTGAATATTTTTTGGACAAAGGCGAAGATGTCTTAATAATTTATGATGATTTGTCAAAACACGCGGTGTCTTACCGCGAGGTTTCTTTGTTACTTCGCCGGCCGCCGGGACGCGAAGCTTTTCCGGGAGACGTTTTTTATCTCCATTCCCGTTTGTTG
Source organism: Patescibacteria group bacterium (assembly GCA_028711415.1). GTDB lineage: Bacteria > Patescibacteriota > Patescibacteriia > Patescibacteriales > JAQTRU01 > JAQTRU01. The sequence goes on from JAQTSG010000001.1 coordinate 21,768, forward strand.
GAAAGGGCTTGCAAATTAAATAAAGATTACGGCGGCGGCTCCATTACGGCTTTACCTTTAATTGAAACTCAGGCCGGAGACGTTTCCGCTTATATTCCAACCAATGTCATTTCCATAACTGACGGCCAAATTTATCTGGAATCAGACCTTTTTTACAAAGGCAACCGCCCGGCTATAAATGCCGGTTTGTCCGTTTCCCGCGTCGGTAACAAAGCGCAAATCAAGGCTATGAAAAAAGTCGCTGGCCGGATGCGGTTAGAGGCGGCCCAATACAGGGAACTTGAAGCTTTTGCCCAGTTCGGCTCGGATCTAGACAAAGAAACGAAAGAAAAACTGGAAAGGGGCCGGCGTATGATTGAAGTCTTAAAGCAGGACCAATACGTGCCGATGCCGGTAGGTCAGCAGGTAGTTATTTTCTTTGCTTTGATTTCCGGATTTTTAGATAATGTGCCGGTAGAAAAGGTCAAAGATTTTGAAGCTGGTCTCCTGGAGTATGTCCAGGACGTGAATTCTGATTTAGTAAAAGAAATAGAAAAAACCGGAGAATTAACTGAAAGCGAAGAAAAAAAGCTGGAAAAAACTATTAAAGATTATAAAGATACGCTGGATTATTTAGAGAGTGATAAAGTTAAAAGTTCATAAAGTTATAAAGTTAAATACTTTAAGACTTTTTACTTTTAACTTTATAAACTAAGAGATGGCTAAGACAAAAGAAATCCAAAGAAGAATAAAATCCATAGGCAACACGAAAAAAATTACGCGGGCTATGGAAATGGTGGCGGCTTCAAAGATGAAAAAGGCGGTGGAGTCGGTTTTGCGCACCCGGACTTATGCTAATTTAAGCTGGACTACGATTTTAAATCTTTCCGCCGCGGTTGATTCCGGCAGAAATCTTCATCCGCTTCTTTCGGCCAGGAAAGAAATAAAAAAAGTGGGAATAATTTTATTTTCTTCAAACCGCGGCCTTTGTGGCGGGTTTAACGCCGCGATTGTCAATAAAGCGGTTGATTCAGCAAAAAAGCACGAGAAAAACGAGAAGGGAGATAAAATAGAAAATGAATTTATTATAGTCGGGAAAAAAGGCCGGTCGGTTTATTCCCGTTTTGGCTATAAAATCTCGGCGGCTTTTGAAAAGCAGGATACTTGCACCGAGGTTAGGGAAGTAAGCTCACTGGCTCGTTTAATAATTGATGATTTTTTAGCCGGCAAATGCGATAAAATAATGGTGGCTTATTCGGACTTCGTGAGCGCTACCCGGCAAGTGCCCCGGGTTAAGCAGCTTCTTCCTATAGACATATCGGCTCATGAAGAGTTTTTGGGCGTAGTCGGGGAAGATAGCCGGGTTGGGGCGGATAGGCAATATCTTAAAGGCAAAGAAGATAAATATTTACATGATGAGAAAAAAAATAAATATATTTTTACCTATGAGCCAGGTCCGGAAGAAGTTTTAAATGAGATGCTGCCTAGAGTTTTGGAAATCCAGCTTTTTCAGGCTTTGTTGGAGTCCAACGCTTCCGAGCACAGCGCCCGCATGGCGGCTATGCATCAGGCCACGGACGCGGCCGGGGATTTAGTTGATGAGCTTACCTTATTTTACAATAAAGCCAGGCAGGCCGCGATTACCTCGGAGATAGCGGAAATATCGGCGGGAGCAAATGCGTTGAAAGGTTAAAATAAAAAATAATAAAATAAAAAAATAATATAAAAATTAAAATAATTTAAGTATTCTTCCTGACTTTAGTCAGAGTTAAGAAGATGAATTAAAACATTTTAACTCCCACTAAATTGGGGTAGAAATAGAGAATAAAAAAAGCCACCCCTGAAGTTGATTGGGGTGGCGCGAATGAAGGAAGCGGAGAGTTGTTTATTCACTTAAAATGAATGAAGCTCTGCCTGATGGATTTTTTCCGGATATTTCTCGGCCTCTGCGGGGAGGTTAATATCAGCAAATCCGAGGATTTCCGCGGCTCGTTGAAAAGTACGAAGGATGTTTGCGTCAATGCGCGCTCGGTCGAAGTGAATTACCCCTGGGTTTCCCATGGTTGTTTCTATAAACCAGCAGATAAGAGCATCTCTTCGATTTTTTTCTTCCGATTTCCGGATAATTTTCACAATATCATCAACAATTTTGATGAACTTTGGGTCTTCAAATTGGTTACCCGACATGGTGGCACTCTCCTTTTCTAAGAAATGAACAAAGATATTATTGTTATCATGAATAAAAAATAGTTTATTATTAATAAGAAAATATATCATAAGATTAATAATTTGTCAATTCTTAAAAATTAAAGATAAAAAATAGAAAATTAAAGATAGATCGCGTTATTTTTTATATTTTATTTTTTATTTTTAAATTTATCTAAAAATATGTCTGATAAAAAAAACATTGGCACAATTAAGCAGGTTATCGGCGCGGTGGTTGATATCCATTTTGAGGATAACCTGCCGAAAATTTATACGGCTCTGGAAACTAAATTGCCGGACGGGAGAAAATTAATTATGGAAGTAGAGCAGCATATCGGTTTTAATGTAGTTAGGACCGTGGCCATGGGTTCAACCGACGGCTTAAAAAGAGGGGACGAAGTTACCAATACCGGCAAGGGCATTTCCGTGCCGGTCGGGGAAGAAACTTTGGGCCGGATTTTTAACGTTTTAGGCGAGCCGGTAGACGGAGGCCAGGAAGTAAAAACCGGGAAAAAATATGAGATTCACCGTCCGGCGCCGGAATTTACTGAACAATCAACTAATACGGAAATTTTAGAAACCGGCATTAAGGTTATTGATTTAATCTGCCCGATCGCCAAAGGCGGAAAAGTCGGCATGTTCGGCGGCGCTGGTGTCGGTAAGACCGTGGTTATCCAGGAATTCATCAATAATATTGCCAAAGCTCATGGCGGTTATTCGGTTTTTGCCGGAGTCGGGGAAAGAAGCCGCGAAGGCAATGACCTTTATAATGAAATGAAAGACGCGAAAGTCCTTGATAAATTAGCCATGGTTTTCGGCCAGATGAATGAACCGCCCGGCTGCCGCGCCCGCGTCGCTTTGACCGGCTTGTCCATTGCCGAATACTTCCGCGATGAAAAAAATCAGGACGTACTTTTCTTTATAGATAATATTTTTCGGTTCACGCAGGCCGGCTCCGAGGTTTCAACCCTACTTGGCCGGATGCCTTCAGCCGTCGGCTATCAGCCGACTTTAGCGACAGAAATGGGTGAATTGCAGGAAAGGATTACTTCTACGAATAAGGGCTCAATTACTTCTATCCAGGCGATTTACGTTCCAGCTGATGACTTAACCGATCCGGCGCCGGCCACGACTTTCGGGCACCTTGATTCAACCGTGGTGCTTTCCCGCAGCTTAACGGAATTGGGTATTTATCCGGCGGTTGACCCGCTTGATTCTTCTTCTACCATCCTTGACCCAAAAATAGTCGGGGAAAGGCACTATAAAGTCGCCCGCAACGTTCAGAAAGTTTTACAAAGATATAAGGACTTGCAGGATATTATTGCCATTCTTGGCATGGAAGAATTATCTGATGAGGATAAATTAACCGTGGTCCGGGCGAGAAAAATTCAGAGATTCCTGTCCCAGCCGTTTCACGTCGCCGAAACCTTTACTGGCCGGCCGGGTAAATACGTAAAATTAGAAGACACTATCCGCGGCTTTGAGGAAATTTTAGAAGGCAAGCACGATGAGAGGAATGAAGGAGATTTTTATATGAAAGGCGGGATTGAAGAAGTTAGCAAATAATTAGTCAACTAGTTAAAAGTTTGTAAAGTTTATAAAGTTGAAAGTCCTCCTATTCGGACTTTATAACTTTTAACTTTATGACTTTATAACTAGCTGTTGAACTATGTTTGAAAGCGATAAGACAATTAAATTTGAAGTGGTAACGCCGGAAAGGGTGGTTTTAAAAGAAAATATTCATCAGGTGACGGTACCGACTCGGTCCGGGGAAATCACGGTCCTGCCTAACCATACGCCCTTAATCTCGATTTTAAAGCCGGGCGTAATTGAGTTAAAGAAAGAAAACGGCGAAGTGGAAATCATGTCTGTCTCCGGCGGGTTTATTGAGGTCTTAAAAAATAAGGTGGTAATTTTAGCGGATACGGCCGAACGAGCCGAGGAGCTTGACTTGAAGAGAGCCGAGGAAGCGAGAATAAGAGCGGAGAAGATAAAAGAGGAAACCAGACATGAAGACGCGGAAAGCTTTGCCGCGATTACCGCTCAACTGGAGAAGGAATTAGCCAGAACCAAGGCGGTGAGGAGATGGAAGAATTTAAAAAGATAAGAGGTTGTTATATTTATTAAAACCGGATATTTAGTTCCCCTCCTTAATTGAGGAGGGGACAGGGGTGGTGGGGCTGGTGATAAAATCAGACCACCCCCAACCCCTCCTTGTCTAAGGAGGGGAGTATATTCATATTCGCCTTGAATAGTTAGTTATTATTTGGTAATAAAAAACGGGGGAAAGCCCGTTTTTTGGTTAGTCTGGCTGTCTTTTATAACTCTTGACAAGTTTTTTAAAAGTGTTAAAATAGCTATAAGATTTAGCACTCTAAGGTCCTAAGTGCTAATAATTAGCAAGCTAATAATTTATACGTCATAACCATATTTATAACCTTTAGCGCCTGTCTGCGCAGGCAGGTTATGCGATATGCGTTATGCGATATGCGTTATATGATAAAACCAATTCATGACAATGTGGTCATTAAACCGATCGCGGAAAATGAAACGACTAAATCCGGCATAGTTTTACCCGATACGGTAGACAAAGAAAAGCCGGAAAAAGGCGAAGTTTTGGCTATTGGCGAAGGCAAACTCTTAGATAACGGCCAAAGGGCGCCGATGTCTGTTAAAGTCGGAGATAAAGTTATGTTTAAAAAATATTCTCCAGACGAAATAAAAGTTGACGGCCAAAATTATTTAGTAATTTCTGAAGGTGATATTATAGCGATTATTTAAAATTAATATAAATAAATTTTTCGCATCCCGCGTTTCTCGTTATGAGTTATGCGTTATGCGTTATGCGAATATATGGCGAAACAAATTATTTTTAATGAAAAAGGGAGGGCGGCTTTAAAAAGAGGCGTTGATAAATTAGCTAACGCGGTAAAAATTACTTTGGGCCCGCGCGGACGCAACGTAGTTTTGGGTAAAACCTATGGCAGTCCGCAAGTGACCAAGGACGGCGTAACGGTCGCTAAAGAAATTGAACTTGAAGATAAGGTAGAAAATATGGGAGCGGAAATTATAAAGGAAGTGGCGTCAAAAACCAATGAAGCGGCCGGCGACGGCACGACCACCGCGACTATCCTCGCCCAGGCCATGATTAGCGAAGGTTTAAAATTGGTCTCGGCCGGAGTAAGCCCCTTGGAAATCAGGGAGGCGATTGAGAAAAAGGTTTCTTCTATTGTGGCTAAGTTGAAAGAAATGAGCAAAACTATTTCTACCAAAGAAGAAATCGCCCAGGTCGCTTCTATTTCGGCCAATGACAAGGAAATCGGCCAGATTATTGCCGAGGCCATGGAAGCGGTCGGCAAAGATGGCGTTATCACGGTTGAGGAAGGCCAGCATTTTGGCGTGGAAAAAGAAGTAGTGGAAGGCATGGAATTTGACAAAGGTTATGTTTCTCCTTATATGATAACCAATCCGGATAAAATGCAGGCGGAATTTGAAGATCCTTATATTTTAATTACCGATAAAAAAATTTCCGCTTTGGCTGACATTTTGCCGCTCCTGGAAAAATTAGCCCAGTCCGGCAAAAAGGATTTGGTGATTATTGCCGAAGAAATTGAGGGCGGAGCTTTGGCCACTTTCGTGGTTAATAAGTTAAGAGGAACATTTAACGTTTTAGGCATAAAAGCCCCGGGTTTTGGCGATCGGCGCAAAGCGATGTTGGAGGATATCGCTACTTTAACCGGCGGGAAATTAATTTCTGAAGAAGTCGGCTTAAAGTTGGAAAACGCTGGTGTTGATGACTTGGGCCAGGCCAGAAAAGTCGTGGCGACCAAAGAAAAAACCACGATTGTTGAAGGCAGGGGTGAAGCCAAAAAGATAAAAGAAAGAGTAGAACAGATAAAAAAAGAAATTGAAATATCCGATTCTGATTTTGATAAAGAAAAATTGCAGGAGCGGCTGGCGAAATTAGCCGGCGGCGTCGCTGTCATTAAAGTCGGAGCCGCGACCGAGACGGAGATGAAAGAAAAGAAAGACCGGATTGAAGACGCTTTAAACGCCACTCGCGCCGCGCAAGCCGAAGGGATTGTGCCGGGCGGTGGGCTAGCTTTAGCTTTAGCCGGAGACGCTTTTGATGAGTTGACTGATAAAAAGGAAGACGGGTTGGAAGTTAAGATTGTTGACAGCGCGATCCTAGAGCCGATAAAGCAGATTGCCGCTAATGCCGGCAAGGACGGGTCTCTAATTCTTTTTAACATAATTAAAGAGAACAAAAAGGGGAATAAAAATATCGGTTATAATGCCGCGACCGGAAAATTTGAAGATATGATTATCGCCGGCATTGTTGACCCGACTAAAGTCGTACGGAGCGCTTTAGAAAACGCTGCCTCCGCCGCGATTATGTTTTTAACGATTGAGGCGGTGGTTGTTGACAAGCCAGAGAAAGAAGAAAAGGGGAGCCATATGCACGGCGGTATGGGCGGCGGCATGGATATGATGTAATTAAAATAATATCACCGCCGAGGCGGGACAAGTAAAAATAAAATAACAAAATAATAAAATAAAAAGAAGAAGAGGGTGGAGAAATTATCCACCCTCTTTATTATTGGCTTTTTTTGTGGTAAAATAGTAGCAGAAGATATTAACAATTAACCCCAAACTTATGTCAAAACTAAAAATTTTTTTAAGGTTAGCAACTATTTTCAGCCTTGCTTTAACCTTAAATCTGGGTACAGCCCTGGCACAGGAAGAACCAACAACCTCGGTCGGAGATGAATCCGCGATCACGGCCGAAGAAGAGTCGGCAACTGTAGCTGAAGAGATATTTACCGCGGAGCCGGAAACGCTGGCAGTGGAATCAGCCGCGGCAACCGAGGACAACGATTTAAGCGCGGAAGTTTTAGGGGTGGACGAGCCGAAATTACTTCCCAGTTCCCCTTTTTATTTCTTTAAAGAAATCGGGCGGACTATGAGTAATACTTTTACTTTCTCGGCGGAAAAGAAAGCGGAAAAGAGATTGGAGCAGGCGGCCGAGCGTTTAGCCGAAGCTAAAGTCATGCTTTCCGAAACTAGTTCAGGAGACAGCGGCAAAAACAAAAAAGTTGTTAATGCTTTGATAAAATACCAGCAAGATATGGAAAAAGCGGAAGTAAATTTAGCTAAGATAAATAAAGATTCAGATGCTTATAATAATTTACTGGATAAAGCCGTGGATAAATATTCGGCTTTCGCTAAGGTGATGGCCGTGGATGAAGATTTGGCTCTGGATATTGATAGGGATATCGCGAAGGAAATATACAAAAGCAAGGAAGGCGTTTTAAATAATCTTGCCGGCCTGATAGAAAAATTGCCTGATCCGGCTAAATTAGAAGAAGTTTTACAAAATCAGCCGGGTTCGGATTTTAAAGAATTCAGAAATTTAGAAGTTTTGGGCGAACTGGCAGATAAGCTTCCGGAAAAGGCGGCGCAGGCGGTAAAAGAAGCCCAGGAGAAAATAAGAGCGAAGATGGAAGAAAAATTAGCGGCAGCGACCGAAGGTAAAACCGGAGAGGATTTTGCCAATTACGTTATAACTTTGAAAGGCAATCAGGCCGAGCATATGGCTATTTTAGATGAACTGGCTAAGAGCGAAGATTTGCCGGACGAAGTGGTAGATGGATTCAGGAAAGCCAAGGACGCGGCCGCTATAAATTTTTCTAAAAAAATGATAAATCATCCGGCCGCAGACCAGATGATGGAGGAAATCTCTTCCGGGGATATTGATAAGCTGCGGGTTTTGGAAGATTTAGCTGACGCTTTGCCGGATTATAGCGAAGTTAAAGATGAGTTAGAAAAAGCGCGGCAGAAAGGCATTGACCGGGCCGTTCTAAAAATGAGCCAGATAGAATCGGTTGATGATAAAATAAATTTTTTAATCAGGGACGGAGTGCCGGACGCGAAAAGTTTTGTTATTTTAGATGAGCTTCAGGCCAAGTTTACTCCGGAGCAGCAGGAACAAGCGAAAGCCGTAAGGAATAAAGCTTTCCAGATTTTTTCCGATATTGTGGATGACGCGGAAAATAGCGATAAACTCCTAGAAAGACTGGCAGGCGATAATCCCGATGATGTGGGGTTAATTGCGGCTATCAGGCAGAATCTGCCCGTGGCGATAGCTCCGAAATTTGACACTTTAGTTAAAAAACAATTGGAAAAGGTGGAAGAGCGTTTGCTTAAAGAAGAAAACCTTGAAAAATTAATTGATTTAAGGGCAAAAATGGATGCTTCGCCGGAAGCCCAAGATTTGATAAACAGGGTAAGGCCGCAGTTAATGGAAAAAATAAATGAAAATCAGGTAGACAGGATTTCTCGAGCTTTTGAGAACGCGGCGGACCCGAGCCGGGTGGTGGAAATTGCCAATAAATATAACGAGCTTTTAGAAAAATATCCGGCCGTAGCCGAAATTTTAAAGAAAGTTAATCCTGGTTTGGTGAAAAATTTAATTGAAGTCCAGACGAAGAAGATTGAGGAGCAGATTGCCGAAATCACCGATCCGGAAGAAATGCAAGCAACTTTAGAAAAATTAGAAGCTTCTGGCATGGAAAAATTTAAAGACCAAATTGGGGCAGCCGCTAAAGAAAGAATAACTAATAAAATTATCAACCAGCAAAAAGAAGTGGAGAAGAATAAATTCATAGAGCAGATAAAGCAGGAAGCCGGAGGAGAAATCAATCAGCGAGAAATGGAAAGGATATTTGAAGGCAGCATTGGCGATTTAATTGAATCATCAGCCGGCCGGCCGAATGCGGAAATAAAACAGGAAGCGGGAAAAGTGATAAGAGAGAGAGTGGAAGCAATTATCCGGGAGCAAAAGACGCAGGCGGAAATACAAAGACAAACCGAAGCAGGTTCATCTGGCGGAGGGCAGACTGGCGGAGGAATGGGAATTGAAGGAGAATATAATCTGCCGACCAAAGAAATAAACGCGCCGCTTCCCTTAAAAGAGATAAATCGGATAAGAGAAGAAGCGGAAGAGGCAGCGGAACAAAAAGCCAGACAGGAAGCGACCAGCCAGATACAAACCGGACCAACGCCAGAGCAAATCCAACAAATCCAGCAGGCGCCTATTCAGCCGATGCCAAGATAAAATAAAAACCCCGCTCTTTAGACAAGAGCGGGGTTTTTGAAAAGGTGAAGTTTATTTAAGTTAGTCTGGATAAATTAGAAAAGCAGGAAAAGTAAATATAGGAGAGGAAAAAGAGGAGCAAGATGGAGCCAGTTAAGTTTAAATATTTAATTAAACCCAGTAAGTTATACTGTATAAAAAAGTTGTTCAATTGGCTTTGAACGGTATTTTCCGAATAATCCGTCTTATAATAATTATCGGCTTTAAGGAAAGAAGAAGAAAAAGTTAATTCATTGCTTACCGAATGAGTTAAAAATTTTTCCCGGGGCAGGGAATTTAAAGACGAAGGAAGAGAGAAAGGAGAACTTATGTTATAGTCGGTAAAATAATTTCCTAATTCTTCTCCGGCGACCCGCGGTTGAGCCACGCCCAGGGGTGGCGTGCCGAAAATTTGCACGACCAAAGTTGTGTTTTGGCCGTCAAAGTTGCCTTGACTTACCGCTACCCCGATTTCCTGGTAATAGGAATTTAAGATATTTTTTTTGTGGGTGGGTGAAGCGAGCCAGGCATCAAGCACGCCTTCGCTCGTAATAAAGTCAATCGCTAGATTTTCTCCGACATAAGAATACTCATAGCCAGTTTCTCTCACCCAGTCGGAAAATTTTCTTCCGCCGATGTTATGCTGGAACTGGTTGCTTTCTAAAATGGCTTGAGATTTTTCCGCTGCCGCTTGCGCCAGGATTTGATTAGCATTTAAGACATTAAGATCATTTTCCATTCTTTCCTTATTTGTAAGCTCAATTATTTTCTCCGGAGTTATAGAAGAAAGATAAGCGGTTTTTGGCCACAAAAAAATCCCTAAAAGAATTACCAATAGAGATCCTAAATATTTAAAATAATAGATTTTTGCCCAATAAAATAAAGGGCCTTTGTTTTTAGCTAGCATTTTTTATTTTTATCTTTATTTTTGTTTTTGTCAACCCCAATCAAACCTTTTTAAGCTTATAATACTATTATAGCACAGATAGCAAAAAAAAGCAAGCAAGACGCAAATACAAACAATGAGCAGCAAAGATAGTTAATTCCATTAAAAATAGTTCACCCGGGCATTTAAATTCAGTTTAAAGTTTGTAAAGTTATAAAGTTTATAAGGTTGGAGGTTTATAAAGTTATTAGAAAATTGTTTCCCCCGACTTTATAACTTTATAAACTTTTTACTTTTAACTAAATTATTTTCTTGCCCTTCTTTAATTCCTGTATTATAATATTTCTATGTCTTTGACTGATGATTTAATTGAAATCGGGTATTTAAAAACTCCGGCCATAGTTGAGGCCTTTCGAAAAATTAAACGGAGAAATTTTTTAGTTTCTAAAGATAAAGAAAAGGCGGAAATTAACGCTCCGGTAGCAATCGGTTTTGGTCAGACTATTTCCCAGCCCGCTACGGTAGCGTTTATGTTTGAGCTACTTTCGCCAAAGCGAGGTGAAAAAATTCTTGATGTGGGCAGCGGCTCGGGCTGGACTTGCGGCCTGCTAGCCCAAATCGTCGGCGAGAAAGGAAAAGTTTACGGGGTGGAAAGAATAAAGCGACTGAAAGAGATGGCGGAAAGTAATTTAGATAAATACGATTTCATAAAAAAGGGCATTGTACAAATATTTTATTCAGATGGAACAAGGGGTTTGCCAACCTTTTCTCCTTTTGATAGGATTATCGTAGCGGCCGCGGCCGAAGAAATTCCGGAAGCATTACTCAAGCAATTAAAAATTGGCGGCCGGTTAGTTATTCCGGTCGGCAAGCAATTTGAAGCGCAGGAGATGGTAGTGGTTGATAAGGTAGGTGAAAATAATTTTAAGAAAAAAATATTTCCGGGGTTTATTTTCGTGCCTCTAATAAAAGATTAAAAAACGATTATGAACCCCGTTAGAAATCTTGCCAGAAATAAACGGGTAAAAAATATTAGCCAGAGACTCCATGCTAGAGGCAGACAGGGATCAACCTCCCCGGCCTCGCCAACCCCGCCTTGGCGGGAGGGGCGGACTGGAGAAAATATTAAAAAATAAATTAGTATATTATTATGGAGAAAAAAAGTAATATAATTTCTGACGGGATGAAATTAATTATTTTTGCCGGCGGCATCGGTACGCGCCTTTGGCCCTTGTCGCGGCAGAATTCCCCAAAACAATTTGATAAATTTTTCTCCGGCAAGTCGACTCTGGAGTTAGCCGTGGCTCGGGTAGCGCCGGTTTTTGGCTTGCCTAATATTTTTATCCAGACCGTAGAAAAATATAAGGACATTGTTAAACAGCAGATTCCCGGCTTGCCGGAGGGTAATATTATAATTGAGCCGGCGCGCCGGAATTTAGGTCCGGCCGTCTGCTTGGCTATGATGGAAATGGAGAAGCGCGGATTTTCCGGCGCGGTAGCAATTCTCTGGTCTGACCAGCTGATTGAAAAGGAGAAAGATTTTACTAGCAAGTTGGAACTTGGGGAAAAGTTGATAAAGGAGAATCCTGGCCGACTTATATTTTTAGCGGAGAAGCCCCGCTTTGCCAATAATAATTTGGGCTGGATGAAAATCGGAGAGAAAGCGGGAGAAATTGAAGGGACTGACTTTTTCCGATTTGCCGGCTGGAAATACCGGCCGGAAATCGGGGAATGCAACCGGATGTATGAGTCCGGCGAGTATTTTTGGAATCCCGGCTATTTTATAACCTCGGTTGAATTTTTGCTTGAGCAGTACAAGAATTTGTCGCCGCAGATATACGAGAACGTGAAAAAAGAAACTTATGAGCAAGCCGAGGCGATTCATTTTGACGAAGCGATTTTAGAGAAGGTTGATCTGTCAAAGGCCGTAATTTTAAAAACTGACATGGGCTGGAGCGATCCCGGAACTTTGTATGCTCTGAAAGAAGCGCTGGAAAAGAGCAGCGAGGCCAATGTAATTCAGGGTGAGGTAACGACTCTTAACGTCCGTGATAGCTTATTGTATAATTTAGAGAAAGATAAAATAGTAGCTGTCTTGGGAATGGAGGGGGTTATAGTTGTCAATATGCCGGACGCTTTAATTATTGTTCCTAAAGATGAGGTGGTAAACATTACGAAGTTAATTGACAAAATGAAAGGGGAGGGTTTGGAAAAATATTTATAGATTAGATTATTTAATAATCAAACCACCCCTAGCCCCTCCTTATCTAAGGAGGGGGAAATATAACAAAACATTTTTTCTAGTTCCCCTCCTCGGTTGAGGAGGGGGCAGGGGTGGTGGGTGGGTGGTAAATTTTCATAATCATGCGGGCTGTCCATAATCTAACAATTCAAAAAAAGACAAGACAGTATTTACGGAATAATGCTACTAAAGCGGAAAAGATATTCTGGCAGGAATTAAGAAATAACAAAATAGGTGTTAAATTCAGAAGGCAGCATGGAATTAAGGGATATGTTGTTGATTTTTACTGCCCAAAATTGAAATTAATAATAGAATTAGACGGGGTAGTTCATGATTTTAGAAAACAACGAGAAAGAGATTATTTAAAAGAAAAGGAATTAGAAAAATTGAATTTTAAAGTCATAAGATATAATAATTTTGATATTATGGAAAATATCGGCGAAGTAATGAAAGATTTAAGAAAATATTTATAACATATGAGACTTATAAAAAGTACAATCATTTTAATTATTATTTTGCTTGTTTCAGGCGGCACTTTTTACTGGCGGGGAATAAATTCAGTCGCGGATAAAAACGGGCAAGATGTCCAATTTTTAATTTCTTCAGGCGAAAGCGTTAAGCAGATAGGAAAAAATTTAACTGAAGCAAAACTGGTTAAGTCGGAATTTTATTTTAAGGCTTATGTCTGGAAAAATGAACTGGAAGCGAAATTTCAGGCCGGCGAGTATGTTTTAAATCCGAGTTTTTCTATTAAGAAAATCGTTAAAATCTTAACCGGCGGAGAGGCCCAAAGCAAGGAAAGAACCATAAAAATTATTGAGGGCTGGAATATTCGGGAAATTTCGCAGTATTTTGAAAAAGAAGGAATGTTTCAGTCTGAAGAATTATTAGAGCTAGTTGGTTTTCCCCAAGTTGATTACCGGACCAATAAGGAAATGCCTAACCCTAAAAATTATGCTTCCCAATTTGATTTTTTAGCGGACAAGCCGGCTTATTATGGCCTGGAAGGTTATTTATTTCCGGATACTTACCGGATTTTTAAAGACGCGACTTTGGACGACATAGTTTTAAAGATGCTTGATAATTTTGATAAAAAATTAACGCCGGAAATGCGCGCCGAAATTGCCAGACAGGGTAAAACAATTTATGAAATTATTACGATGGCGTCTTTAGTGGAAAAAGAGGTGCGCGCGGAAGACGATATGAAAATAGTTTCCGGGATTTTCTGGGACAGGATAAAAAATAAGCAGGCGCTTGAATCCTGCGCCACTTTAGCTTATGTTTTAGCCGTTAATAAGCCGCAATATACGGCGGAAGACACTAAAATTGATTCGCCCTACAATACTTACCAGAACAGGGGACTACCGCCCGGCCCGATTTCTAATCCGGGATTAAAAGCGATTAAAGCCGCGATTTATCCTACTTACACCGATTATAATTATTTCTTAAGCCGGCCAGATACGGGCGAAACGGTTTTTGCCAAGACCTATGAAGAGCATGTAAGAAATAAGGCGAAATATTTAAAATAAAGCAAAAAACAGCCCCGAGTGCTCGGGACTGTTTTTTTGTTTGGCCATGAGTCCTTGACAAGCTTTTTTAATATGTTAATATATAAATACCTACTAAAATAGTGTGTATTAGATACCTCGCCCTAATCCCCCCAACCCCCTTTATCAGGGGGGGGGCAAAAAAATGTATGAATTTTTCTACCAGGACAACTTACGGGCTTCGGGCCATGATTAGATTGGCGGGGCGCAAAGGCCCGGAATCTCTGTCTCTTCCCAATATCGCCAAAGCGGAAAATATTTCTTTGGGCTATTTGGAAAGATTATTTTCTGATTTGAAAAAAGGCGGTTTAGTTCAATCGGGCAAGGGCGTCAAGGGCGGCTATAAACTAGCAAAGCCAGCTGAAAGAATAGAGGTTTATGAAATAGTTAAATCTTTGGAGGGCAAGATGTCTCCATTCCATTGTCTGGACGAAGGTGGTAAAATTTATTGTAAGGTCAGCTGCCGATGCGGAGCGACCAAAGTTTTAATTAAAGTTCAAGAGGCCGTTAAAAAGACTTTGAAAGGAATAAAATTGAGCGACTTAGTCGCATAACGCATAACGAGAAGGTCTTATGAGAAATAAAATCCCCTCAACCCCCTTTATCCCATTGACTCCAGCCGGCTGGCGGATTTGGCGGATAAGCAAGGGGGAGCAAAGAAATATTTATTTATTGTTATTTTTTATATTCTATTTTTTATTTTTTAATTTTGCCCCGGTCTCGGCCGGCGGTTTGCCGGATTTTGACGGTGATGGCGTTTCGGATAAAGATGAAACAGAGATTTATAAAACCAATATAAAACTGGCTGATACGGACGGAGACGGTTATACGGATTGGGTAGAATTAAATACAGGATACTCGCCGCTTAATCCGAAGAGGGTGAAACTAGAAGACAATGATTATGACGGCGATGGCCTGTCTGACAGAATGGAATTAAATTTTCATACGGATTTAACTAATCCGGACACAGACGCTGACGGCCACTCGGACGGAGAAGAAATAAAGGACGGTTATAATCCACTTCTTGGCGAAGAGGCAAAATTAGAAAAACGGATAGAAGTTAATACCAAAGTGCAGGTTTTAAGTTATTTCTTGGGTGGTGTTCGTTTGGGCAGTTTTTCGGTTTCCACCGGCAAAGCGAGCATGCCGACGCCAAAAGGCCATTTTAAAATTTATAATAAGTTTCCCAAGGCCTGGTCAAGCTATGGCTTATGGATGCCGTATTGGCTGGGGATGCAATTTGGGCGGTTCGGGATTCATGAACTACCGGTCTGGCCAAGCGGCTATAAAGAAGGGGAAGATCATTTAGGCACGCCGGTTTCGCATGGCTGTATCCGTTTAGGGACAGGCCCGGCCAAGCTTATTTATGACTGGACGCCGGTCGGGACCCCGGTATTTATTTACTAATTTCGCATAACGCGTAACGCACAATGCATAACATGGTGCATAAAAATATGTCTTATTCCAAGAAAGTTTTAGAGCATTTTAAAAATCCCCATAACCAGGGCGTGATTAAGAATGCGGACGCGATCGGCAAGGTCGGAAATCCTACTTGCGGAGACGTCATGAAAATTTACATAAAAGTCAAAGATAATAAGATAAAAGATATAAAATTTGAGACTCTCGGTTGTGCCGCGGCCATTGCGGTGTCTTCGGCCCTGACCGATATGGTAAAGGGCAAAACCATAGAAGAAGCTCTAAAAGTAACAAAAGATAAAATTGTAAAAGATTTAGGCGGCCTGCCTCCGGTAAAAGTCCATTGTTCAATGCTCGGAGTTGAGGCCTTGCACGAAGCGATAAAGAATTACGAATCCAGTAATTAGTAATTGGAAATTTGTAATTTGGAAATTGTTTAAAAATTTAAAATTTAAAATTTAAAATTAATAAGAATATGGCAGAAGTAAAAATTTTAATGAGGGGCTATACTTCGGCTGAAGAAGTGGAGGTAGCCGGAGAAGAAAGAACCTGCCCGACTATTAGTTTAGTGAGGGACGGAGGGAAAACCATAATTGTTGACCCGGGAGTTTTAAGAAACCCGGATGACCTAAGGGAAAAATTAAGGGAAGACGGCTTAACGACGGATGATATAGATTTTATTTTTTTAACCCATTCCCATCTTGACCATTACCGCAATACCGGTATGTTCGCCAAGGCAAAAGTTATAGAATATTTCGGGATTTGGGACGGGAATAAATGCGATGATTGGCAGGAACAGTTTAGCGAAGATATCAAAATTATAAAAACGCCCGGGCATGATTCCAGTTCTTTGACTCTTTTGGTGGAGACGGCTAAGGGAACAGTAGCGGTTTGCGGGGACGTTTTTTGGAAAGAAAATTATCCGGAAAACGACCCTTACGCTTCGGATCCGGCTAAACTAGCCGAGAGCCGGAAAAAAGTTTTAGAATCTGCTGATTTTGTCATTCCCGGGCACGGAAGTATGTTTAAAACTAAAAAGTAATACCTGCCTGCCGGCAGGCAGGAAATAATAAAATAATATAAAAATATGAAAAAAGTTAAAAATTTAGAGGATAAACCCTCCTCTGCTAAAGCTACGGAGGACAAGATTAAAAAAGTTATAGAGAAAGTCCGGCCAAGTTTACAAGCCGACGGCGGCGATATTAGGTTTGTCGGCTGGTATCCGGAAACCGGAATCGTTCAGGTGAGTTTAGTCGGCCACTGCGCGCATTGCCCGATGTCGCAGATGACTTTAAAGCAGGGAATCGAGGCGGAAATTAAGAAGGTGGTACCCGAGGTTAAAGAAGTGATAAACACTTAATTTTCAATTATCAATTTTTAAACAATTTTCAATGTATTAATTTCCAAACTACGAACTTTGTTGTTCATTGAAAATTAGAAATTGAAAATTGTAAATTTATGAAAATATATTTTGACCACAGCGCTACCACGCCAATAGACAAAAAAGTGCTAAAAGAAATGACGCCGTATTTTGGCGAGAAGTTCGGCAATCCTTCGTCAATCCATAGTTTTGGCCAGGCGGCCGTAGCCGGGGTTGATAAAGCCAGGGAACAAGTAGCTAAGTTTTTAAATTGCGAGCCGGGAGAAGTTATCTTCACTTCCGGAGCGACTGAGTCTGATAATCTGGCTTTGCGGGGCGTTATTGGCGCCATAAAAAGACAGGGCATAGCCAAGCCGCATGTCATCACGACTTTAATTGAACATGATGCTGTGCTTGCCCCCTGCTTAGAGATGGAAAGAGAAGGAGTGGAAATTACTTTTTTACCGGTTAAACCCAATGGGGTAGTGGATTTAGAAAAATTAAAGAAAGCTATAAAAGAAAATACGGTCTTGGTTTCCGTAATGTACGTTAACAGCGAAGTCGGCAGTATCCAACCGATCAGGGAAATCGGAAAAATTATAGAAAAGATAAATAAAGATAAGTTGAATGAATGGAAAAAGGCAAGAACCAAAGACCGGGGAGAGAAACCCCGACCGATTTATTTTCACACGGACGCGACCCAGGCCCTGAATTTCCTGCCTGCCGATACGAAATATCTGCATGTTGATCTATTAAGTTTGTCCGGGCATAAAATTTACGGGCCAAAAGGCATAGGGGCGCTCTATGTTAAAAATGGCGTTCCGCTTAAGGCAATCCAGCTAGGCGGGCATCATGAGAAAAATCTCCGTAGTGGCACGTTAAATGTTCCCGGAATAGTTGGGTTAGGCGCGGCAGTAAGTCTGCTAGACAAAAAAACAAGAAAACCCCACTACGCCGAGGCTTCGAGGGGCAAGCAAGAAAACAAAAAAACATGGGAAGGTACGAATAAGAAAATTGCTCGGTTAAGGGACATGTTGGTTGATGGGGTTATGAAGAATATCCCAGACGTTATCCTGAATACTGACCGGGAGAATTCTACTCCGGCGCACGCCCATTTTTCCTTTTTAGGCGTGGAAGGGGAGTCAATTTTAATCGCCCTTGATTTAGAAGGAATTGCGGTTTCTACGGGTTCGGCCTGCGCTTCCGGTTCGCTTAAAGCTTCGCATGTTTTAATCGCCATGGGCATAAAAAAGGAAATTGCTCATAATTCCATCCGTTTCAGCTTAGGCAATAATAATACGGAAGCGGAAATAAAAAGAGTGATAAAGGTTTTGCCGCCGATTATAAAGAAGTTAAGAGGCATGAATCCGGACTACGGTCAAGAAAACTAAAAAGCAAAAAAGCAAGAAAACAAAGGGGTTCGACCCCCAAGCTTGGG
Organism: Patescibacteria group bacterium; assembly: GCA_028711415.1. Lineage (GTDB taxonomy): Bacteria > Patescibacteriota > Patescibacteriia > Patescibacteriales > JAQTRU01 > JAQTRU01. The sequence goes on from JAQTSG010000001.1 coordinate 39,976, forward strand.
GGTCGAACCCCTATTATATATTTTGCTAAAATAAGCTATATTTTTTAACGCTTGACTTTTTTTAAAAAAACTGCTAAAATATTTTATTCTCTTAAAATAAGAGAAACTTTGCCTCAAGAAGAGGTGATAATTCACAAAATGGAGGGTGATGACGATGGACACATCGATCACGCCAAATGCGAGTTCTGCACGGGGGCCCATAACGCCCATAACTCCGGAACAACAGCTTCGAATTATGGAAATGGCAGCAGATGCGGCCAGGGCAGCAGTGAGAGAAGCTCTCGCCGACGTTTCAATACCTAAAGATGTAGCTCAGGTAGAAATTATCGAAGCAGGAAAAAGGTGGGTGCACGGTGTGCAAGAAGCGGTAGAAAGAAGGGTGTACAGAATGGCTGCCGAAGGTGTGTTAGGTTGTAGATTAAGATTATTTTATCCCCCTTTTAATGGGGGAGGCGAGCACTTTGATAATTCTTATTTTCGAGAGAGACTTGCATACTGGACGGGATTCTGGAAAAACCTCGGTATCGCCGATCCTGACTTTGAGGGTATCCGACCTTTCGATGATTATCCCGGTTACTGGAACTGCATTATGGCGGGGAATGAACAAATCACTGCACAATGGATGTTTGAAAAATGTTGCGAGTTATTTCCTTGTAAGGAGGAAGGAGACTGTATTATTTCTAAAAGCGGACCGCGTGATGATATTAGGGGCTTAGGGTTTATCAGGGCTTATCCCGTTTGGTTTCTCAATTCGCAGGAAGCAGATCCGCCATTGAGGGGATTGTCGAGGTTTGAAAATCTTAAAGGCTGGGTGGTTGGGATTAATCTTATTGAGAGACTGATGTTGGAAATTGATTATTTTAAACGTACCGGTCTTCACCTCGATCAAGAAACTGAAACCGTATGTCCAGGGTGGCATCATGGTTACCACACACCTATAGTCAAATTCCGAAATGGGGTAATAGTTATAACGGGGGGATATGGTGCTCCTGAAAGTGCTGTTAGGGAGGCATTCTTCGATTATTATGTGAGTTCACATTAAAGCACATTGTACATTCAAAAGAGCGGGTAGATGTTTTACCCGCTCTTTTTTCTTGCCCAAGATTCCATATTAAAAAATAATATAAAAAAATAAGTAAAAACCCCGAAGATGAAATTAATCATCTCGGGGTTTTTATTTTTTTGTCAGAGTTTGAAATATTCCGCGATCTCGTTCCAGGATTTGACGATTTTGGCTCGTTTGGCGACTTCGGGATATTCTAACATTTTTTCCGAAATAGGATTAAAAGCTATTAGCTCAATTCCTTCCGGAAAAAATTTTAGGGTTTTTGGGCTGTCATCAATCATATAAGTGAATCCTAGCCCATTGGCAATCGACCCTTTTTCTTCACCCTTCTCGCAGATAAATACATTACTCCAAAGCATGCCGGTTCTTTGCAGTATTTGGTTTCTTTCAAGCCAGATCCCGGCGGCGAACGCTTGCCGGGAGGGAAACTGCGTAGAGAGAATAAAGATGTTTTCCGCGCCAAAACGTTTTACCATCTTTATTAAGACTTCAACAGCCCCTTCCGTTACTGGGAAAGAGGGGTAGTTTTCCCGGATATAATCCTTGCCCTCCCTATCCCGCCAAGCTAAAACATGGCCAATATCCACGCCAATTCTCGCCATTTCTTTTCTCCTTGAGTTTTAAGGTGCAAAAAATCCGCAATAATCTAAAGTGATAGGTTGCGGATTGTCAATGATCTGGGGAAAAGATAGTTTAATCTTTTGGATTCAGCCATCTTTTCTCCAGAACAAAGGTATATTTAGTTTTCATTTTATAGTAGCATACTTATAATATTTTGTCAATAGATAAAAAATTGGCTAAAAATAAATAAAATTTATCAATTTTAATCTCCGAATATGCTTCATGAAGGGTCTAAAGTTCCGGAATTTTATAATTAGGCCCTCTTTTTCACGAAATTATTGACAAGAGTTTTTTATCGTGTTAGTATACTAATGTAATAAAAAATAAAACCCCCGAAACAATTTTGCTTCAGGGATTTTATTTTTTGCCATTTAATTTTTTTCGCTCATTGGAAAAAATATTATTTTTCGTTTTAGAGCCTAGACAATATCAAAAAAAACAACAAAGGGGAGGAGAAGGATGTCTGACGCAACAAGTTCGGAAACCCGTTTGAGTTTTTTTGAAAGGGAAAGAGACAGATACAGGCGGTTAAAAGAAGAAATGGCTGCTTTGTTAAGGGACTTGCAAAAGAGAAGGGGTCTCGTCTCAGCAGAAGTCCCAGCAGAAGTCAGAGAAACCGGCGATAAATAATCGTCGAAAAGAATAAAAATAACCGCCAAGGCGCTTAAGCCAAGGCGGTTTTTTCTTTGTTTTAATTTATTTTGAGTATTTGAAAATATAAATTTCTCCATCTCCGATTTCGGTCCAGGAATCTGCTTCTAATTTAGCTTCAGCCAGAATTTTTGGGAAAGCCCACCAATATTTATTTAAGACAAAATAGCTTTGGCTGACGCCGGCAAAGTCCATGGCCGCGGCCATTGTATCATGGCCTGGTTTTTTATAAACCATATCCAGATAATATTGGTAAAGCTGACCACCGGTGGGGATGGGATAAAAATAGACATTATCTGAATCCCCCTCGCCCTCTTTATCAGGGGGGTAATAATGGCTAAAGCCGAATTCGCGCAGGGCGGCGGCGCTTACCTGCTGGTTAGCCAGCGCGATATAATCGCCTCCAGCATCGTTTTCTATCCAATGAACCGCCTCTATATCATTTTGCCCCGTAGAATAACCATGAGAATTAAAATAGCGGTCAAAACGAGGATAAGAGAGATAAAGAGAAGAGGTAATTAAAATGGCGGTAAAGATGAGAAAAGGTATTTTTAGGCTTTTCTTCCGCTCTAAGATTTTTTCAAGCAGGCCGTAAAGAGGAATAATAACAAAGGGAAGAAGAAAGATGACAATCAGGGAAAGAATTCTTTCCGAGTAATCGCCTCTTTCATAAGAGATTAAAAAATTAAAAGGAAGTTTATTGGTTAAGACATAAGCGATTATTAAAGAAGCCGCGATAATCAAATTGGGAAAGTAAATTTTACAATTTTGACGGTGGCGGTAAGCGATGAATAAACCGATCAGGATAAGAACGGCGATTAAAGTTCTTAAATTGAAGGCGTAAAGATAAATAAAATTCAGGATAAAATTTTCCTTTCCGGGAATAGTAATTTTTTCTAAAATATCAGGGCTGATTGCGGCTTCAGCCGGATCGGCAACTCCGTTATTTTTATTAACGAAATAAAAAGCCAAAGGCAAAGAAATGCTGGAAAAAATAAAAATTAAGAGATAAAAATATTTTTTTAATTTATCTTGATTACTGTGGTAAGCGGTTAAAGCCAAAGCAAAAAAAAGCGCGGGTAAACCGGCTAAAGGATGGCAAGCTAATCCGGCTAAAGCAAAAATATAAACAATAGCCAATTCTTTTTGGGAGGAGCAGGTAAGTCCGTAAAGGATGGTAAGAAAGAGAAAAAGATAAGCTAAATTTTGCGGAGTGGTGATAATAAAAATGGAAAAAGGCAGGATTAAAATGGCGAGGGGCAATAAAAGATTAACTTTTTCCTGACTGAAACATTTTTTTAAGAACTGGAAAATGGCGCCGGGGAGAAATAAGGCCGCCAAAGCCGGCACTAGCAATTTATCAAGACAAACAATCGACAAAGTAGTAATTTTATGTAAAATGACAATTAAGCCGTATTGGCCAAGATAATAAAAGGGCTTAGGATAAACCGCGCCGGTTTTATCGATTAATTCGGCCGTGGCCTGATGAATAAAAGGGTCAAAGCCATAACCGATTTTATAGATAATTACGGCCGCGGAGAAAGAAAGAAAATAATGCAAACTGATAAGGGCAAGAAAAATTTTTCTTTGCGGTTGAGAAAAGGCGATGGTAAAAATAAGAATAAGAGTGGCAAGGCCGTAGAAAGCGAAAAAATAAGGTGAAACTACTTCCCATGGGGAAATCAGAGCCCCGCTGGTCCTGGCTTTAAATAGAGTATAAGCGGTTAAGCAAAAAAGGAGACCATAGAAAAAAAGAGAAACCACCGCCAAAGCGGGGCGGGCAAAAAATAAATAGTTATTTTTTTTCTGCTCCGCTTTCGGGTATCTTGTTTCATGGCTGTAGCCATGGCTTTTGTTTTTTAATTTATAGAGGATAAAAGTAAAACAAAGGCCGGACAGAACAAGGCTGGCAGCCGCGCCAAGATTGTCTAGGCGGTAAAAGCGATAGATAGCCGCTCCGAAAAAAGAAATCAGGCCGACTAGGACAGCTAAAAAATATAAGTAATTTTTCCCGAAATATTTTTCCATTGTTTAATAATATTATCGGCTGGCGGTTCGGAATGGCAATTTTTAAATAGGTCTACTTCTATCATAGCAAATTTCAAATTTCCTTGCCATTATTGATATTTTTTGCTAAGATAAGGGCACAAAACGAACACAAAAGCACAAAAACACTAAAACACTCTGTTTCTGTGTTTTGAGGCCGAAGGCCGTGTGTTTTTGTGTTTTCTATTTAAGATGTCCTTAGTTTAAAAGTTAATATGGAAATTGCACAAAAAATCAAGATTTGGCTCAAAGGTCAATGGCCCCTGTTGGCGGTTATTTTTGTGTCTGTCTGTTTTTTCTTTGGCGCTTCCAGCTATAACTATTTAACCCAGGCAGGCGGGTTTACTAAATGGGCTTCGCCGGACGAGACGGCTAACTATACTTTTTCTAAACTTTACGGCCAGACCGGAGAAATGGCCATATTTGAAGAGTATAATTTAGTAGGTGAAGATATAATCCATCCCAGAAGTTTTGGGAGTATTGACGGCAATCTTAAGCCCGTTAGTTTTTTAGGGATTATTCTAATTTATGGTTGGTTGGTAGGCCTAACGACTTATAAGATATTGCCGTTTTTAACTCCGGCCTTAGCCGCTTTAGGAATTATATTTTTCTATCTTTTTATAAAAAAAATTTTTGGGCCGCGCAACGGCCTGATTTCGACGTTTCTTTTAGCATCTTTTCCGCCTTATCTTTACTACTCGGCCAGGAGTATGTTTCATAATGTTTTATTTGTCGCTCTTTTGATTTTTGGTTTGTATTTTGGCTTGCTTATGGCCGGGAAAAAATACGAGTGGAAGAATTTGGATTTAGCCAATTGGCTTTTTGCCGCTTTATCCGGATTTTTTTTCGGCTTGGCCATTATAACGAGGACTTCGGAATTGCTCTGGCTAGCTCCGGCGCTTCTTATTCTTTGGCTTTTTAATTTAAGAAAAATCGGTTTTACGAAATTAGTAATTTTTTTATCATCTTTGTTTCTGGCAATTTTACCCGTCCTGTATTGGAACCAAATTTTATACGGCTCGCCTTTATCCGGCGGCTATCCGGAGATGAACCAGTCGGTTGAAACTTTAGTTGAGTCAAGCGGCGATTTAATAAAATCAACCGCGGCCGGTAATTTAACCTATAGCCGCGAGATGCTTAATAAAATAAAAGGGACGATTTTTTATTTCGGCTTTGCCCCGAAGCAGTCAGTGAGGATGTTTTATTATTATTTCACTGATATGTTCCCCTGGCTTTTTTGGCCGGCGGTTTTCGGCGGCCTTTTGTTTCTTCAGAGGGTCCTTAAATGGAGAAAAAAACATCTGGTCTATTTAATAGTTTACGGATTTATTTCTACTATTTTGCTTTTTTACTATGGCAGCTGGCTGTTTCATGATAATCCTGACCCGAGAAGTTTTACGATCGGCAATTCTTATACTCGTTATTGGCTGCCGATTTATCTTGGCGCCCTGCCTTTTACCAGTTTATTTATAATAAAGCTCACCAGGGCGATGTTTCCTCGTTTAGCGAAAATCGCGCCCGAGGAAGCGGAAGGAAAAGTTTTAGTAAAGAAGGCGATTTTTCCCATGGCGGGCAACTTTATAAAAAAGGAGTTTAAGCGCCTAAAAAGAACTTTCTTTATAAGCTGCAGCCGGGCCGTGCTTCTTATTTTAATTTATTTTATTTCCATTTCTTTTGTCTTGTTCGGTTCGGAAGAAGGCCTGATTTATTCTATAGAGAACCAGAAAAAATCAAGGTATGAACTGGAGAAGATTTTAGAGTTAACCGAGTCTGACGCTGTTATTATTACCCGCTATCACGATAAAGTTTTTTTCCCGGAAAGGAAAGTGATTGTCGGCTTATTTGAAGATGATAAGATGAACGTCCGCTACGCAAAGTTAATAAATTATCTGCCGGTTTATTATTATAATTTTACTTTGCCGGAGAAGGATTTTAATTATTTGAATGGCGAGAAACTGAAAGCGGCGGGCTTACAAATAGCGCCGGTTGAAAAGATTACTGGAGATTTTAGTTTGTACAAGCTGGTAAAGAATCAGGAATTATGAATTAAGATTTAAGATTTAAGATTTATGAAATATAAGAAGACATATTACATAATCACCATCGGCTGCCAGATGAACAAGTCAGATAGTGAGAGAGTGGCGGCTTACTTAGAAAAGCATGGATACAGTTTAGCCAAGAGCGAAACTAAGGCGGATTTAATCGTGTTAACGACCTGCGGGGTCAGGCAGGCGGCCGAAGACCGAGTTTATGGTTTGGTAGGAAAAATCAAGAAAAAAAATCCGAAGGGGAAATTAATTTTGACCGGCTGTTTAAGCGAACGGGAAGATGTTCGCCAGAGGTTAGGGGATAAAGTGGATCTGTGGCTACCAATATCACAAATTTTAAATTTTAAATTTCAAATTTTAAAGAAAGCCCGAAACCCGAAACCCGAAACCCGAAACTGCGATTATCTAGGGATAAAACCTAAATATAGTTCTAAATTTTCCGCTTTTGTGCCGATTGGCAACGGCTGTAATAATTTTTGCGCTTATTGCGTCGTGCCTTATGCTAGGGGGCGGGAAGTTTACCGGTCGGCCGAGGAGATTTTAGCCGAGGTGAGAGATCTAGTGGCGAGAGGTTATAAAGAAATTGTGTTGATTGCGCAGAACGTTAACAGTTATAAAGTCAAAAGTCAAAAGTCAAAAGTCAAAAGAATTAATTTTTCTAGATTATTAAGGATGATAAGTGGTATTTCTGGGGATTTCTGGATAAGATTCGCCACCAGCCATCCGAAGGATATGAGCGATGAATTGATAAAGACCATTGCCGAATGCGATAAGGTTTGTAAACATATTCATTTGCCCGTGCAGGCCGGAGATGACGAAGTGCTTAAAAAAATGAATAGAGGATATACGAGGGAAGATTATATAAAATTGGTAAAGAAGATAAGAAATAGTTTGGAAATCCTAAATCCTAAATCCGAAATCCTAAACAAATTCAAAATTCAAAATTCAAAACCGGAGAGATTTAATCCTGTTTCGATAACAACTGATGTAATTGTCGGGTTTCCGGGCGAGACGAAAAAACAGTTTGCTAATACTGTAAAATTATTTAAAGAAGTAAAGTTTGATATGGCTTATATTGCCCGCTATAGCGGGAGGCCGGGAACAGCCGCTTATAAACTAAAAGATGATGTTTCGCTTGCTGAAAAAAAGAGAAGAGAAGAGGAATTAATAAAAATTTTACGTCGGACCGCGCTGGAAAATAATAAAAAGTATTTGGGGAAAACGGTGGAGGTGTTGGTTGTTGGGAAAAGCAGGAAGGGGGAGTGGTATGGATATACGGAGACGAATAAGAATACGGGAATTAAGATTTATGATTTAAGAATTAAGAATATTATTGGGAAGTTTGTAAAAGTTAAAATAATTAAAGCGAGAGATTTTGGGTTGGAAGGAGTGTATACGAAAGAAACGAAATAAAACGAAAAAGACGAACTCAATTCTGTGGATAGCCGTTTAAATCCCCGGCCAGCTCCGCTAGCGGGGCAGGCTGTTTAAATCTATGCTTTTATTTTTTGCCTTGATTTATATAGATTTAAACTGATTTGTGTCAAAAAGAAAACCCCGGAGGTGAAGTCCGAGGTTTGGAAAAATGATTGGCTGAACTTATAGTATTATAGGACCATAATAAATTGTAGCCAGATTCAGGATGATAGCTAAAATTGCAATCACGGTCCTTACGACTTTATTTTGGTCGAACTTTCCACATAGCTCCCGGAATGCGGCGTCTAATCTAGCCGCCTCATCTATAACCACAGCCGCACATACAAACGTAAGAGTCGCATTAAACATAATAGTTATCATACTCGTCGCACCCAGAGTGGCAGTTATAAATACAAGTCCGCCCAAACCCAAAGCCATAACTGGGTATTTGCCTATACGAAATAGTACCGGCGTTACAGCCGCGGTTGCCATCGCGACCGCAAGCATAATTGCCAATCTTTGGCCGTTATCTCCCGTCCCTTTAGTGAGGGTAGAGATTCCGACAGTAAGGGCAATAACTGTTATTACAGCAACAGCATGACTGCAAAGTAATAACTTTTTCATTTCAGCCTCCTAAAAACTGAAGAGTTGAAAGTATAGTGGGAATGCCAAACTATGAAAGATCAAATTGATAGATAACCATATCATAAAATAATTATTATGTCAATATCCAATCACCGCCTTAATTATTATGGCGGGACAGGCAAAATTATTGTAATTTTAGGACCGACATCTTCTGGCAAAACCAAGCTGGGGGTTGATTTAGCGTCTAAATTTAACGGGGAAGTTATTAGCGCGGATTCAAGGCAGGTTTATAAGGGAATGGATGTGGGAACCGGCAAAGACCTGGATGAATATAAAATAAAAGATAAAAAATCAAAAATAAAAAATATTGAATATCATCTGATTGACGTGGTTAATCCTAACACCAGATTTAGTTTGGCTAAATATCAGAAACTGGCGTTTGGGGCGATAGAGGATATTTTAAAACGAGAAAAGACGCCGATTATAGTGGGCGGAACCGGGCTTTATTTGCAGGCCGTGGTGGATAATTATAATTTAAGCGGGGTTAGGCCGGATAAGAAGCTACGGGAAGAATTAGAGAAAAAAACGGTTGAAGATTTATTTTTGGCGCTTAAAAAAATAAATTCTAAATTTGCTGAGCGATTGAACGATAGTGAGAAAAAAAACAAGAGAAGGTTAATTCGTTATCTTGAGATAATGCAGAGCGAAGGGGTTCGACCCCCTATAGGGGGTCGAACCCCCAAAGCTGGCTATGACTTTCTTTTACTTGGTTTAACCTGGCCTAAGGAAGTTCTGAAAGAGAGAATTTATAAAAGATTGATAGAAAGATTAGAAAAAGAAAATATGGTTGAGGAAGTGAAAAAATTACACGAAGAAGGCGTGAGCTGGAAGCGGCTGGAAAGTTTTGGCTTGGAATATAAATATATTTCTTTATATTTGCAGGAGAAATTGGTTTATGAAGAAATGGTGGAAAAGTTATTTATCGCCACTCGGCAATTCGCCAAGAAGCAGATGACTTGGTTTAAGCGCTGGGAAAAGCAGGGGAGAAAGATTTATTGGGTTAAGGATAAAGAAGAAGCGGAAAAACTGGTAGAAAAATTTTTAAAATAAAGAAGGGTTAATGCCATAATACGACATTAACCCTTTTGTTTCTAGACAGCTACCTTTTCGGCTGTAGCTATGCTTTTCCCTCTTTCGGCTTTTTGGATTTTTATAGCTTCGATCACGGTGAGGCCAGCCTTTTCTAAATCTTCGGCTGACATTTTGGAACGACTGCCTTCAAAATTGTGTTTTGCGACTTCGGCAACGGTATCCTGGGCAATTTTACATAGGACGCAGTCATCACCGTTATGGCAGGCAAATTTTAGCGGCAAGAAAGGCAGTAGCTGGGGGACGTGACATTTTTTGTTTGTTCCCCCGACTTTTTCCATTATTGGACAATTTTGGTTGGCGCGTTTTTGTCTTTCTGCAGTCTCGCTACATCCCGCCATTTCGTTTATGGTGCAGCTTATGGTGCCCATCCCACAATTGCCTAAAAAAAGGCAGGGCGGATTTTCCCCAACTGCTAATACGTCCTTTAACATTTTCCGTATCCTTTCTTTAAGTTTTTATTGCAAAGATCGATTTTTCGCCTAAAAAAATATCCCGTCCACTGGACGGGATATTTTTAGAAAATAGTATTCCCACAAGGTGAGGTCACCTCGCGGAAAGGATATTTTAGATTTTTTTTATTAATATAGTTATCCACAAGGTCTGTAAATAATAGTCAAATTAATAACAGTATAAGGCAGAATTTTAAATTTGTCAAAAATTTTTAAAATGAGGATAAAAATTTTGCCAATATTAAACAAATTTATTAAACTGCCTTAGGAATTTCCGAAACGTTTTTGTCTTTTCCATGAATTTTTTCCTCTATTTCACCAAATTCTCCCATGGTTTTTAAAACCCTTTCTTTTATTCTTGCCTCTGCTTTTTTTATGATTATTATTCTTATTTTTTCCTCCAGGGTTGTTAAAAAACCTTCTTTTGAAATGGAAGAGTCTTTAGGCAAGTGATTAAACTCGTCAATAAGAGAAGCAGTTATTTTTTCTTCGTCTATGTCTTCGGGATTATAATCTCTGTCTTTTTTGATTGATCCAAGAATGTCTGAAATTTTTTCACGAATTTCCAGATCTTCAAGATCGCCTTTTATTACTTCGGGTTTTTCTCGGTTCATGTTGATTTTAGTTAGATTAATTAAGCCGCTAATTCTTTTTTTTCTTCGTCCGGATTTTTTTCTTCGTCCAAGCCCGCCTCTTCAAGAGCTCTTTTTAGACTTGCCCGGGCCTCTGCGCCCTGCTTTCTTAACCCGGCCTCTCTGGCCGCTGCCAATCGTCTCTCTGCGTCAGGATTTTCTTTTTTAAACTCTGGTTTAACGCCAGGGCTGCCGAAACCAAGTTGTTCAAATTTTGGCATATTTTTCAAACAAAGTTAAAGATAAAAAATAAAATATAAAAAATAACGTGATCTATCTTTAATTTTCTATTTTCTTTCTTTATTTTTTTAAGCGGTTCCATAACAATTTTAGGATTTGTCCCGCCCGCCCCGCTCCTGCGGTGGCCTTGGCCGGATTTCGCTTCGCTCAACTTTTCAATAATCTTTTAAGGATATCTATAACAATTTTCGGGTTGGCCTTGCCTTTTGTGGCTGACATAACTTGCCCGACAAAAAATTGTAGGACATTTTCCTTGCCACGTCTATACTCTCTGGCCTGCTTTTCGTTTTTCGCTATTATAGATTTTACTATCTTTTCTAACTCGGCCTCATCATCAATCTGCTCTAATCCTAAATCAGCCATAATGTTGGTGGGATCGCCGCCCTTTTTATACATTATTTCCATTATTTTTTGAGCCGCCGTGGAGTTTATTTTATCTTGGTAAATAAGAGCAACAAGTTCAGCAAAGTTTTCCGGAGTGATTTTTACCTCGGTAATGGATTTTCCGTCTTTGTTAAGATGCTTAAATAATTCGCTAAGAAGCCAATTGCCCGTAATCTTGGCCAGCTTATTTTTTTGCCTTTCCCAATCGTCTCCGGTTGAACATATCCAGGCCCGCAGTTCGGAAATTACTTTTTCCGTGTAGTCGGCTAAGTTTTTATCGCTTACCAAAATTTCCGCCGCGGCTTCGTCAAAATTATATTCGGCTTTAAAACGTTTCTTTTTCTCCGGCGGCAATTCAATTAATCCGGCTTTTATTTCTTCCAACCATTGCCCGCCAATTTTTATGGGCGGAATATCCGGCTCCGGAAAATAGCGGTAATCGGAAGAAGTTTCTTTTATTCTTTGCCTTACAGTCTTATTTTTATTTTCGTCCCAGCCCCGCGTTTCCTGGACTAATTTTTCTCCCGTCTCCAGGGCCTTAATCTGCCTTTTTATTTCATAATCAATAGCTTTTTCAATAGCGCGGAAAGAATTTATGTTTTTTAATTCCGCTTTTGGATTTAGCTTGTATTTGCCAATCGGTTTTATCTCGCAATTACCTTCGTATTTCCATTTGCCTTTTTCCTGCACGCTCACATTAGCTTCGCAGCGCATCTCGCCTTTTTCCATATCCGCGTTGGAGATATTTAAATAGCGAAGAATCTGCTGAAAAATCTGGCAGAATTTTTTCGCCTCGGTCGCGTCTTTAATTACCGGTTCGGTTACCATTTCAATTAAAGGGGTGCCGGCGCGGTTAAAATCAAGCAGAGTATAATTTTTTTCGGTTGGGTGTGTGGACTTTCCCGTATCTTCTTCTAAATGCAGGCGGGTTATTTTTATATCCCGATCATTAACTTCAAGATGCCCGCCGTAGCAGAAAGGCAGGTCATACTGGGAAATTTGGTAACCCTTGGGCAGGTCCGGGTAAAAATAATTTTTTCGGTCAAACTTAGAAAGCGTCCTTACTTTGCAGTTTAGAGCCAAACCAGCCAAAATCGCCCATTCTATGGCCTGCTTATTAGGAGTAGGCAGAGTGCCGGGATGGCCTAAGCAAATCGGGCAAACAGTCGTATTGGGTTTTTCCCCCAAAGAGTCATTATTACAGGAGCAGAACATTTTTGACTTGGTTTTTAGCTCGGCGTGAATTTCTAAGCCGATAATTACGTCGTACATATTTAAGTAATTGGTAATTTGTAATTAGAAATTTGGATTTGGATTTCTATGTTTATTTTATCGCTAAATGGCGGAAAAAGCAACCGGCGTTTGCCTAACCAAAATAATAATCAAAAAGCCGCATCAAATTCATAGATGCGGCCTTTTTAGAGGTGGGGCCAGCCAAAATCCCAGGCCCGGCTGACCGGAGTTCTGACAACGTAAGTATAAGAAGATTTTTCCCCGCAATCAGGACAAATAGATTCAATGGTAGAAGAAATTTTACCATCAGCATGTTCACACCTGATTTTTGCGCTGTCCATTTGCGCTGGAAACGGTTTTTGGCAAGTTTCGCAGAAGATTTTCATTGTTTCCTCCCGGTTAATAGGGGATAAGAAAAGAACGATTTATAGCATCTTAAATCGTCCTTTTCTTTCTGTCAAGTCTAAAAAAGTCCGGAACTGCCAAAGCCGTTATCATTCCGGCTGGTTTGGTCGTCAATTTTTTCTTCTTTTATTTCCAGATTTGGCGCGGGCTGGATTAAAATCTGGGCGATTTTTTGCCCGGGCGCGATATTATAAATGTCCTCGCTCAAGTTTACCATATTGACTAAAATTTCGCCGCGATAGCCGGAATCAATTACGCCGGCGGTGGTATGAATGCCGGATTTAGCTATGCCGCTTTTGTCCCAGATTAAACCGGCGTAGCCAGCCGGAATGGCCATTTTAATTCCGGTACCGATAGTTATGCTGTCTCCGGGAAATAGGGAATAATAATCAGCGGAAAATAAATCAAGCCCGGCATCGCCTTTATGAGCCCTTTGCGGCAGTTTGGCGTTTGATTTTATTTTTTCTATTTTAATTACCAGACCGGCAGCGCTTTCCGTCTCAAGAGGCAGGAGAGACTTATTATTTTCATTGATCAGTTTTATTACTTCTTGCCAGACTAAATTATGGATTTCTTGGCGCGTCATAATCTGGCCGTCTCTCGTGCACTCAATTAAAGTGAAGTCAGGAAAAGTTTTGGCGATTTCCAAATAAACCTGCTCGGCCCGCTTTAAATGGTTAATGTCCGCTTCGTGAAGGTCTCTTTTTGTCCCGTTTATATAATCGCGATGGCCTTTTTGGTCAACCAATTTCTGGGCTAAGCCGGCTTCAACATGAAGAATAATATTTAAATCCGGCTTAGGAATATTAAAAATTTCGTATTCAAGCTCGTAGAGCCAGGAAAAATAATTTTTTCTTTCTAAGGGGTTAGCGATTTTTCCGCCCTGATGGCCCATATTGGCGGTGACGTAGCGGTTAGCGATGACAATTTTACCCGCTTCCAGCCATTTTTTTATTTTAAAACTCGCGTCATAGCGGTCGCAGGCGTAAAAAATTGAAGCCCGATAAGGCCCGACTTCTTCGGCCGGCCCGTATTCTCCGTTTAAATATTTTTCTACCAAGCCGGCTGACTTTTCGCCGTACTGGGGAAAATCAACCATCGCCACCGCCAAGCCCAAGCTTTCCAGCCGAGCCACAAGCATTTGCGTCTGGGTGGCCTTGCCCGAGCCGTCCGTGCCGTCAATGACAATAAATTTGCCTGTTTTGTTGTTCATAATTATAATATTTAATTCAGACCACCCCTAGCCCCTCCTTATCTAAGGAGGGGGAAATATAATAAAACATTTTTTCTAGTTCCCCTCCTCGGTTGAGGAGGGGTCAGCTCGTCTCGCCCATAGGCGTCAGCCGAGGCGGAGGGTGGTGGGTGTAAGGAATGGCACTTTTACTATAATTGGAATTTTTAGACAAGAAAAGAGTGCTCCTTGCACCCCCTTGTGATTAAATAAAATGACAAATGTCAAAATCCAAATGACAAATCAATGACAAATGTCAAAATCCAAAAATATTTTTGACATTTGGATTTTGCCTGCCTGCCGGCAAGGCAGGGATTTTATTTGACATTTGAGCTTTGACATTTTGGTTTTTTAGCAGATCTATCTTCCAAAAATCTTTGCTATCTGCTCTGTTACTTCCGGTATCGCCGGCATGCCGTCTATTTTTTCATAAACGCCTTTATTTTTATAATAATCAAGCAACGGTTTGGTTTCTTTGTGGTATAGTTTTAATCTTCTTTTAATTGTGGCCGGCCTGTCATCTTCCCTTATCACTAATTTTTGCCCGCACCCATCGCAAGTTTCCTCGTTTTTCGGCGGGTTGTAAATTAGATGATAAACCTTTTGGCATTTAAGGCAGGTTCTTCTCTGGCTTATCCTTTTTATGGCTTCCTCGTCGCTGATCCAGACTTCTAAAACCAGGCCTATTTCTTTTACTTTATCTAAAAATTCCGCCTGGGGCAAGTTGCGGGGAAAGCCGTCAAGCACAAAGCCGTTTTTAGCGTCTTCTTTTTCTAACCTTTGCTTAATAACCTCATTCGTTATCTCGTCCGGCACTAATTCTCCGGTCTTGACTATTTTTTCTATTTTTTTTCCCAAGGCCGTTTTTCCTTTGATATGCTCCCTAAAAATGTCACCGGTAGAGATATGAGGGACGCCGAGTTTTTGGCTTAAAATATCGGCCTGCGTGCCCTTGCCAGAACCTTGCGGGCCCATAATGATTATATTTTTTGTCATAGTTTATTTTTTTATTAACTCATCAATCTGCCGGTACAATTCTTCCAGGGTGGAATTATTATTAATGGCCAGCTGGGCATGCTCCATTACTTTTGGGATTTCTAATTCCGCTTCCCCTTGCTCATCCTTCATAAATTCTTCGTAAGTTTTTTCCTGGTCATCCTGGTTTTCCGAGCGGGCAATGAGCCGCTGGTATCTTATTTCAGGGTCAGTTTCTATTCTGATCAGTTTAAATCCCGGCAGTTCCTGCAAATATTTTATATCATCAAGTCTTCTTACCCCGTCAATTACCAGGAGTTTTCCCGGATCGGACTTAATATCATTAGCCATTGCTTTAGCCAATAAGTCTTCACCGAATTTCTGCCTTAGACATTCCGACATCGATTGCATATTGAAACGGTTCACTTCTAGGTGCAGTCTCTCTAAGATATCTCTAAGCATAGTGGAGAAGCGATAAGTGTTGGCGTTATAATTATTTTTTAAATAGAGGGCGACCGTCCCTTTTCCGGCCGCTATTTTACCGGCCAGGCCGATAATTATTTTTTTGTCAGGCATAATTAATAAATTACTTTGTATTTTACCATTATGGCGTTATCGTTTATTTTTTCCATTTCTTTAAGTTCAAGGTTAACATCAAAATCTTTATTAAAAAGAGAAAGGCCGTCGCCGAATATCTTCGGTTCTATGGTCAAAATTATTTCAGAAATTAATTTTTTTTCTAAAAATAAAGAATTGATGAAGG
>JAQTSG010000041.1 GCA_028711415.1 Patescibacteria group bacterium
TTAATTGGCTACTATTTAAAACTTCCCCTGATGCTTCTCCGCCGACCTGGACAAAAAAAGGAAACTTTGGATAATTTTTAGTTTCCCTTAATATTTTCTCAATTGTCCAGTTTTCCGGAAAAGAAAAAACTCCGGTCCATAAACAATCGCCGCTAACTGTGTAAAACCGTTCCCTCTTATATTTATCGGCTGCCACTAAGCTCACATTATAAAAAGTTTCTACATTATTGATTAAAGTCGGGCGCCCCAAAAGGCCGCTGGTCGTCGGAAAAGGCGGGCGCAGCCGCGGTTCAACTCGTCTGCCTTCTATAGCATTAAGGATTGAACTTTCCTCTCCGCCAATATAACCGGAACCAATCGGCTTAATAAAAAATTCAATCGGCGCCTTTCCGATTACCTTAGTTAAAATTTTACTAAGTTCCTTATAATAATTGTGGTTAATATAAATATATCCTTTTTCGGCTCCTAAAAAATCAATGGCTATTTTCAGGCCATCAATTACTCTTTCGGGAAAATTTTCTAAAATATAACGGTCTTTAGCTACTCCGGGCTCGCCTTCAGCAGCGTTGCAGACCACGTATTTCTTCGCGCCCTTAGCTTTTTTAACCGCCTCCCATTTATCCGCCGTGGAAAAGCAAGCTCCGCCCCGGCCAACCAGACCAGCTTTTTTTATTTTATTAAGAATATCCATAAAAAAAATAAAAATGCAAAAATAAAAAATAAAAATGACAATGCAAAATTAAAAATTTATTTTTGATATTTTCTCAAAAGTTTATTTAATGCTTCTATCAAAGGAGGCCTCCACTCGACTTCTAATTGAGATTTGATAAGATTAATTAATAATCTGTCGTCATCTGCAGGTTTTAGAATTTCTAATCGTCGGCATTTATCTACAATTTCAAAATCAGCATCAGTAGCTAAAACATATTTTTTCTTATCGGCTAAACTTACCTTGGTTTGCGTGGTTAACGTGGCCTTTTTTCCCCTAAGCAACCCCTGATATTCCTTGTCTTTCAACAGGGCTTTTCGTAAATTATCACCGCGATATCCTAAGTTCAAATAAAAATCCTCAATGGCTTGCACGGAGCCTATTTTTGGAGGTTGAGGTTTAGGTATTTTGAATTTTGATTTGTCATTTTTCATTTTGATTTTTTAACTTTAATCTATCGATCGCCAGACTAAATCAATCTTTTCTTTCCTATATATTCCACCAATTCAGCGAGCCGGCAGGAGTACCCCCACTCATTATCATACCAAGCCACCACTTTAACTAAATCGCCGTCAATCACTTTAGTCAAGGACAAATCTATAATCGCGCTATGAGAATTGCCGATAAAATCGGAGGACACTAACGGCTCTTCCGTAACATCAACTATATTTTTATATCTAGTTTCTTTTATCGCTTTCCTAAACGCTTCGTTCATTTTTTCTTCATCAACCGGATTTTTCAAGAGAACCGTGATATCGCAAATCGAGGAAACCGCGACTGGCACGCGTAAAGCCAGGCCATCAAAAAGCCCGTCAAGTTCCGGAATAGTTTTAGCCGTAGCAATCGCCGCGCCGGTCGTAGTCGGAATAATATTGGCGGCGGCGGCGCGGGCCCGGCGCAAATCTTTGTGCGGACCGTCCACGAGATTCTGGTCGGCCGTATAGGCATGGGTGGTGGTCATAACGGCTTTTTTAACGCCAAAATTATCTTTTATGATGTTCATCACCGGCGCCAGGCAATTCGTCGTGCAGGAAGCCATGGAAATTATCGCGTCTTCTTTTTTTAAATCATTTTCATTAACCGAAAGCGCGATAGTTTTTACGTCGTCCGATTTTGCCGGCGCGCTTATAATCACTTTCTTCGCTCCGGCCTCAAGATGAGCCGTGGCTTCTTCTTTTTTCGTAAACCGGCCCGTGCATTCAAGGACTATATCCACGCCTAATTCTTGCCAAGGCAGTTTCGCCGGCTCTTTTTCCGCCAGCACCTTATATTTCTTACCCGCCACAATTAAATTATCATCCTTATAACTAACATCATCTTTATATTCGCCATAACAAGTATCATGCTTTAATAAATGAGCCAAAGTCCGAACATCAGTAAGGTCATTAATAGCCACGATTTTATTGCCGGATTTTCTTTCTAAAAGAGCTTTAAAAGTGGTCCGGCCGATCCTCCCGAACCCGTTGATTGCTATATTCATAGTATTTCACGTTAATAATTATATAAATATTATAACATAAAAAAACAAAAAATAAAAAAACACCCTGTTTCCGCAGGGTATTTTTATATATTAACTATTTTTTCTTATTCCTGTTTAAATCAATCTCTATAATAGCGCCTTCTTCCCCCTTATCTCCCGGAAACTGGACGTTTACTGATTGCTTTAATATATGGTGCCCGACAACCGTTCCTCTTTTCCCATCAACGTTTACTTTAGTCCCCAGCGGCGGCATGTTCTTAGCCATCTCTTCATAACCCTTTTCTTCAAAAGCCAGGCAGCACATTAACCGGCCGCACATACCGGAGATGCGCTCGCTGCCGCGATGGACAACTTGCTGGACTTCGGCCATTTCCGAGGTTATGGAAGCCAAATCCCCTAAAAATCTTTTGCAGCATAATTGCCGACCGCAAGGGCCGTAATCGCCCTTTATCTTAGCTTCATCCCTGATGCCGATTTGATAGAGTCGGACGGTTCTGTTAAAATGGCGGGTTAAATCTTTAACTAATTCGCGGAAATCAACCCGGCCATCAGCGATAAAGGCAAAAGTTATTTTCGCGCCGTCAAAAGAAAAATTAACGTCAACTAATTTCATCTCCAGCTTATTTTTTTCTATCATTTTCCGGCAATACTCTAAAGCTTCTTCTTTTTCCTTCGCGCCCACTCTTTTTTCTAAATCAAGGGAAGTAGCTTTGCGCATCACCGGTTTTATCGGTCTTTTAATTTCCCGCGGTGGTTCTTCTCCGTTGCCAACCTCGCCATTCTCCTCCACCACCTTTTCTTCCGCTAAATCCACCTTGTCCGCTTCAGCAAAACCAACAACTTTCCCTATTTCCACTCCTAAATCGGTTTTGACAATAACATTATCGCCTATCGCTAGGGCTAAATCATTCTGGTCAAAATTATATACCTTGTCCCAGGGAGCAAATTGTATTTGAACTACCTTCATAAGTAAAAAGTTATAAAGTTTTTAAAGTTACAAAGTCGCTTAGTTCGTGTCGTCCCAAAAACTTTATAAACTTTCAACTAATATCAACGCTAAATTATAATGAGTATCTTATAAACTTCTCCACTTTCACCTCTCCTAAAATATCTTTCACCTTTTTTTTATCGTCCTTTATGTATTCCTGTTCCGTTAAACAAATTTCTTCAAAATATTTATCAAGCTTTCCGAAAATTATTTTTTCAATTATCGGCTCTGGCTTGCCTTCTTTAGCTAAGCTCGCCCGATAAATTTCTTTCTCTTTTTCTATCTCTTCCGCCGGCACCTGCTCTCGGCTAAGATAACGGGGGTTAACGGCCGCTACCTGCATCGCTATCTCCTTAGCCAGTTCATTTTCTCCCGCCTTATCTAAACTCACTAAAACGCCAATCCGGCCGTTGGCGTGCGAATAAGCCGCGACAGACGCGCCAGCCAGAACGGCAAATCCCTTAATTTCTAATTTTTCTCCGATGGTTCCGCTTAAATTATCTAAATCTTCCTTCACCGTGCCATTATCCAAATTAAGGCTTAATAATTCTTCCGTTCCTGCCGGTTTCTTATCTTTTATAAGGTCAAAAATTAATTTTGCTAATGTTTGAAATTTTTCATTAAGGGCGACAAAATCAGTTTCTGAATTCATCTCCAGAATATATCCTTCAGTGCCGGCGTCATTAGCCGCTACCAAAACTACGCCCTCACAGGCTTCCCGCTCGCTTCTTTTCGCCGCCTTAGTAATCCCTTTTTTTCTTAAAATTTCTCCTCCCTTTTCTATATCGCCCCCGGCTTCTTCCAGGGCTTTCTTGCAGTCAACCATGCCGGCCCCGGTTTTTCCACGAAGAGATTTTATTTTGTCTAAAGATATTTCCATAATTTTGATTTATTGGTTTATTAGTTTATTGATTTATTGTCTGTTTAAATCTGTCTAAATCTTATGCTTAATTTAGCATAGATTTAAAAGGATTTAAACTGATTTATTCTTACGAACTAATAAAAATTAATCTTTATCTTTTTTCCGCTTCTTTCTTCCCTTCCTCTATCGCTTCTTTAATCAGAGCTAAAATCAGCTTTATCGCTTTAGTCGCGTCATCGTTAGCCGGAATAACATAGTTAACTAGTTCGGGATTAACATTAGTGTCGCAGACGGCGATAATCGGAATATTTTTCTTTCTCGCTTCCTCCACCGCGGTTTTTTCCTTCTTTATATCCCAGATGAATAAAGCGTCCGGCAACTTATTTAGATTAGCTAAACCTCCGACTTTTATTTCCAACCGGCCGATTTCTTTGTCAAAATCCACTCTTTCTTTTTTCGTATACTTTTCTAATTTTCCCGTCTGTCTTTTATTTACTAAATCTTGATATTTTTTTATCGTTTTTTTAATTATGTAGAAATTAGTCAGGCAGCCGCCCAGCCATTTTTCCGATACGTAGGGCATGCCCGTTTCTTCAGCCATTTTCTTTAAAGGATTTTTTACCTGATTTTTAGTCCCGACAAATAAAACCACTTTGCCTTCGCTAACCAGCTTTTTAATAAAATTCAAAGCCGCCTCCAGCATCGGTTGCGTCTTAGTCAGATCAATGACATAAACGCCTTTTCTGGAGGTAAATATGTACGGCTTCATTTTCGGATGCCAGCGGCTGGTGTGATGCCCAAAATGCATCCCGGCTTTAAGCATCTCTTCTAAAGTTGGAATTTTTACCATAGTTTTCTTTTTATCCCGCCTGACATTAAATTTAATATTCAGGACAAGATTTTGCCTCTACCCCGTTAGAATCTCCTTTATTCGCTTTAAAAGCAAAATAACGGAAATCAAAGAAAATTTCGGGGTATGAGAGATTTTTATTAGTTAACAAAAATAGTGGCCAAAGGCCACGTAAATAAATTATAACATTATTGAATTAATGTCAAGCTTATCTAAAAATTCTAGTATTCGCAGAGACAAAGGTGATAACGGCTATCGGCGCATCCGCAGGCAGTGCCGCCATCGCAATTAGAATCCAGCCATGTTGAATTGGTTCTGTCAGCTTTCCCTACTTCGGCGGCCCACCCTACTTGGCCAACAGTAAAACCGGAACAATTATTATAGTTTACATCAAATGACCCGTCAGATGTAGAGCCTGTCCAATATGGCATGGGCCATGTAATTTGATTTGGAAGTCCGGTCATGGCTGATGCCATAATCGTACCGTCAAGCATATCTGCCCAGTCATTCGCCATTTTAGTAAAAAAGCCCGTGACTGAATCTCGCCAATAGATTCCTTTATCTATTGAATAACCATAATTCGTCGGAATGTCCTTAATTTCATCCGCCGCGTTTATACTTACTAAAGCGCGCGGGTTGCTGCAACCGGTCGGCATTGAGGCCGCGCAATAATTATCCATTCCGGTTCTTCCGCCCGTTCCGCCCATACCTCCATTATGAGAACTGTCAATATAAGCCACAATAATTTGCTTGTCTTCGCACTGGCCATTGAAGCAATACTCGGAATTCAATCCGCAAGTCTGCCATTGGTTAATATTGGTATTAACGGCAAGTCCGGTCGAATTTACATCCTTTTGCACGCAATATCTGGGTTCGCCTCCGACGGAAAACCATCTGCCTTCTTGCACTGAATCCGAGGAGCAAGTTCCGCCTCCGGCTGCTTCTACGGCGCTATCAACATAAGCTTTGGTGGCCACGTGATTATTAGCCGTCGGCGTGGAAGCGATTATATTTCCATTAACATCTAATCTAGCAACCGCGTCTGGCGCTTTTCCAATCCCAACATTACCAGTATCATACGCTATGGTCATCCGGTCCTGAACCGCGCCGCCATACCATGACTGAAAAAGTAAATCTTCATCATAGGAATAAATTCCAAAACCGGAGGTTAAAAGACCCACATACGGCCCGTCCCACCATCTGATAAGGGACCCGCCCCGGCGAGAAAGAAATAGTGCGTCCTGACTCACGCTTTTTATCTCAAGAACATTCTCCGCAAACCCTAAATCTTCTCCCGGAGTACTTGTACCTGTTCCAATGCCGACATTTCCGGAGACGACTAAACCAGTATCATAATCACCATCGGTATTTAATATAAGCGAACCTTGCTTTATCTGGCCAAGGTCGCCAACATTAAGGGGAGCGAAAACGTTTCCGTCCGGAGGATCAGAGGCCGGAGCTGTCCAAGCCAAAATAGAGCTTAAAGAAACAGACAAACCCAAAGTAAGGATAATGGAAAAAATTAAAATTAAAGCGAATTTACGAGGAAGCATAAAGTTTATTGTTTGATATTTTTAGGATAATTAAGATTTTTTGGACTATTATAATTCCTAAAAATCTTAAATATCCCAAGAATCCCAATAACAATATTATATCACAAAAATTATTCAATTAAAAATTTCCCTAAAAAATCATTGGCTGACACAGCGCCGAACCTTCGGGAATCCAAAGAATCCTTAATATTATCCCCAAAAATCAAATACGAATTTTCAGGCAAACGGCCGTCTTTTATATATAACCCAAGCATTTTTGTCTCGGCCTCGGAAAAAATATATTCCTGTCCCAAGGAGTTTCCCATAATTTCATCATTGATTTTTAATCGGCCGTTAAAAATTTCCACTTTATCCGCGCCGGTAGCTTTAACCACTTTTATCAGAGGATTTTCCCGGCCTCCGTAATCATAAGCAACGACATTATCTCTTTCTACTTGATAACCGCATTTATAATAATTTTCTAAAAGAATAACATTTTCCCTCTCTAACAACATCGGCGCCATTGAATCACCCTGGATTACTTTTTCAACCCTGGTAAAGCAGGTATCCTCCGTCTGGCTAGCTATATCTTTTCCGGAAAAGGAACAGCCGGTTGAGAATAAAGCTATAAATAAAACTAAAAGTAATTTTTTGGAAAGCATATGGACTTTATGGACTTTCAAACTTTATAACTTTACGAACTAATAATATTATACCACAAAACAATAAAAAAATAAAAGTCTCTAACGTCTAAAAGCTAAAAGCTAACACCTATTGGCCAATAACCCCTCCTCCCAAAACTTCGTCTTTATTATAAAAAACCACGCTTTGCCCAGGCGTAATTGCCCTCTGCGGCTCTTCAAATTTAACTAGATATATTTCTTGCTTTCCCTGTCCCGCTTTGGCGGTGATTGTTTTTTTGTTTTTTTGTTTTCTAGTTTTTTTGTTTTCTAGTTTTTCAACTTTACACTTCGCGGGTTTATGCCTATACCTGATCACCGCTTCGCAAATTAAAGGCAATTTCGGCTCTTCGCCGGCTATCCAATTAACATTCTCCACTACCAATTTATCATTATATAAAACCGGGTCATTGCCGTCTTTTACCACATACAAAGTATTAGTTTTATAATCCCGTTTAGCCACATAAAACGGACCGATGCCGCCGACCTCCACTCCCTTTCTCTGGCCGATGGTATAAAGAGGCAGGCCCTGATGCTCACCCACCTTAATACCATCTAAAGTTTTTATTGGCCCAGGTTTTAATTTAAGATATTTTTTTAAAAATTCGTTATGGCTTTTACCGGGGATAAAGCAAATTTCCTGGCTTTCTTTTTTCGCTGCCACCGGCAAACCAAATTTCTTCGCTATCCGCCTCACTTCTTCTTTTTTGTAATCTCCTAAGGGAAAAAGCAAACGCGACAACTGCTCCTGCGTAAGGGTATATAAAAAATACGATTGGTCTTTATCTTCATCTTTCCCCTTATATAATTTATAAATAAATTTTGTTTTCCCTGTCCCGCCTTGGCGGTGATTGTTTTCTTGTTTTCTTGTTTTCTTGATAAGGGCATAGTGCCCGCTTGCCACATAGTTAAACCCCAGCTTTTTTGCTCGTTCAACCAGCCAGCCCAACTTGACCAGTTTATTACAGCGAATACAGGGATTGGGAGTATTCCCCTTTTTATATTCATCAAGGAAATAATCAACCACTTTCTTCTTAAAAATATCGCTGAAATTCAAAGTATAAAGGGGCAGGCCAACTTTTTGGCAGACCCGTCTCGCGTCTATCAGGGCTTCAAGCGAACAGCATTTATTCTCCACTATACCCCCTTTCGAAAAGGGGAAAGGGGAATTATCCCCCCCCTTAACAAGGGGGGTAAGAGGGGTTTCATCCTTCCAGAAATGCAAAAAAATTCCCGCTAAATTATAACCCTGGTCTTTTAATAATTTCGCAGCCACGGACGAATCCACGCCTCCAGACATAGCTACAATGACTTTTTTATTTTTTATTTTAACCATAATTTCATTATATCTGTTTTTATTCCTTATATCAAACAAAAAGGCGACCTTACTATAAGAACGCCTTCTTGTTTTATTGTTTTTTTGCTTTCTTGCTTTTTTGTTATTTAATACAGCCCCGGAAATTGCTGCTTGACCGCCTGAACGGCCTCTTTATCATCGGCTATTATTGGAAGCAAAGCCGTGACGGCGGTTCTGGCCTTATCGTTTTCCCCTAATTTCTGATAAAGCAGAGCTAAACTGTACAAAGCGTTGGCATGATTAGGATTTAGCTGATAGACGCTGTAAAAAATCTGTTCCGCTATATTTAAGTCATCGTTTCGGCTGATAGTCGCCCCGGTTATCTGGTCTGATTCCACGCTTAATCCCTCTTCTTCCTCGCCGCTAATCAATTCTTTAGTAGCGCCTTGAGAGATGTTGGGCTGGGAAACGCCACGATTAAAATATAACCGGCCTAATTCAAAACGATAATCAACATTATCTCTTACCAAAATTACCGCTTTTTTAAGCTGCTCAATCGCTTCGTTATTATTGCCTAACTTCTCATAAGCGACGGCTTTGCCATAATAAGCGGCGGAAAAATCGCTTTTCTTATTTATGGCTTCGTCGTATTTCTTTATGGCTTCGTTAATATAATATTCTTTTTCGCTTTTATCCTCTTCGGCGTTAGACCGCGCCATATTTATTAAAGCTATGCGCAAAAATGGCGTCGGATTATCCGGTTCCAGTTCTTTCACCCTATTATAAAGATTTTCCGCCCATTCCAAAGCTCCCCTTGTGTAAAAACTGGCGTTTTCATAAATCAAAGCCAAAGATTCATTATCGACCGCTTTATTGGAAGAAATCTGAACGGCTTTTTTCCCCATCTCAATCGCTTGGCCCAAGCTATTCTCGATTTTCTCCTGGTCTTTCCCGCCGGCAACCTCTTGATTAGCTAAAACCATGTAATTATTAGCCAAACCTACATAATACCTATCCTCAAAAGGAAATAAAGCAACCGCTTTTTTCAGCAAGGTGATCTTAACATTTACATCCTCAACCGCCAAAGATCTTTTAGCATAGATATCCGCCAAATACATTTTTAGCCCCATCGTAAAAAGGATAATCACGCCGGCGCTTATACTTAAAAACACAGCCGCTAAAGCTAAGGCGTACTTAGGCGAAGACCGAAAGGAAAGTTTCAGGGATTTAAATTTCTCCGGATAAAGCCGGACGGCAGAGGAAACCATTAAACAGGAAACTAAAATTGACCACAGGGCCAGACTATTATCTAAAGAAAAGAGCAGAGCAAAAATTATTATTATTATGAAACTAGAAAATAGGGCCAAAATAAGAGGATGGACTTCTTTTTCCGTCATTTTTAAGAGAGTGAGGAAACAAATGGACAAGGCAATTAAGCCGACAACCACAAAAGCCAGGGTGCCGGCGGCGCCGACATTAGCTAACAGTTCAAAAATAACTCCGCTCCCGCTATTGAAACGGACGTTCCACAAAGGGGAAGCGTTAAAATCAATTCCCTTAAACTTGGAAAAACTATAATAAAAAGTGGCTGGCCCTGACCCGAATATCGGATTGGCTTTTAAGCTATTTTTGGCAATATCCCAAGAAACGCCGCGGGAAAGACTCACTTCCGCCGGCAAATTCAGATTCTTTATGTTAAAATTGCCTAAGACTAAAAAGATAACAAGAAGAAAAAAAACCGCGAGGGGGATAATTAGATTATTGCTTGAAATCGGAATTATTTTAGCCAGAAAAAACATCAAAATGACAACCATTCCCACTAAAGCCGCCGGCCAGAAAGTAAACCCGTTTAGCAGAGCTAAAACGGCTAAATTCGCCAGAATTATTAAAATAAGCAAAAATTTTATGAAAATAGCAACAACCTTATTCAGGCGGGGATGAATTTCCCTAATCCCCACAGCCATTATAACCAAAAGAGGAAGGCAGGAAACAAGAAACATCGACAAGCCCGACAACGAGCCCAAAGGATTGAAACTGGCTGCCCGCGTGAAAGGTAGGGTCAGGACAAAAAAACCCAATAACTGCGACAGAGAATAGAAAGTTATGAGAGAGGAAGAAATAATTAACGACCAGAATATTATCTTTATCCTCTTCGGGTTGATATTGTTTGAAACTAAATAATAAAAAAGAGAAAAGACAACTACCGCCGCCAAACCTTTAGTAAGATTCTCGTAAGTGCCTATAAGACTGCTTCTCGGGCTTATGGAAAGGGCTGACGCTATGAAGAAAATCGCCACTAAAAGCAAAATCGGCCAGTCAAGCGGAGTTCTTTTCAGCTCTAATTCCCCTTCTAAAACCCCTTTCGTCACCCAGGCGACAACGGCCAAAAGAACAAGGAAATAAAATAACATTATTTTCTCAAAACCCAAACCGGACAATGCCTGACCGAAAAAAAATAAAGGACAGAGAAAAAATATCAGGACAATTGAGCTGATAATAATAAAATCTAAAAGTTTAACGGTTAGTTTTCCCTCCTCCTTCTTAACCGCCCGTTCCCGCGATATTAAATTTTTTAATCCGAACATAATTTTAAAAATAAAATAATAAAATAACTTAAAAATCCGATAAAAATATCCTTTATTATTTTATTATTTTATTATTTTCCCGCCATCCCGCTTGGCGGGACGGTGATATTATTTAAAATTCTTTAAAAACATCCAGATATTTCTCCGCCGCTTTCTGCCAGGAAAATAGAGAAACTCTTTCTCTGCCCTTCTCTATTAAATTATTTTTTAAATTCTCGTCCGACAAAATTCTTTCTATTGCCCGGGCGATTTCTCTAGTTTTATAAGGGTCAACCAAAAGAGACGCGGAGCCGGCTACCTCCGGCAGACTGGAAGAAAAACTAGATACCACCGGCACGCCCGCGGCCATCGCTTCCAAGGGTGGAAAACCGAACCCTTCGTAAAACGACGGATAAACAAAGACAGAAGCTAAATTATAAAGGTAAACTTTATCCTGGCGGGGAATATAATCTAAAAACTTTATATCTTCCTTGTATTTTGACTTTTCCCACTCTTTTCTGGTCCCCTCCCCTTTCCAGCCCGCTCCGCCGGCTATTACCAGTTTTACTTTCTCGAAACCGCCGCCGTCTCCTCTTAACTCATTATAAGCTTTTATCAGCCCAACCACATTCTTGCGCGGCTCTAAAGTTCCCAGAAATAAAATAAATTTATCCGCCAAATTATATTTTTCCTTAACTTTTTTAAGAACCTCGTCGTTTTTATCAACAACCCTTAATTCTCCGGAAATACCGGAATAAATAGTTTCCACCTTCTTCCCGTCAATTTCTCCAAGCTCTATTATATCATTTCTAGTATTTTCTGAAATGGCAATAATTTTGTCGAATTCTCTCAATAATTTCCTGATGTTAATTATATAATGCCATAAATTTCTCCGCAAGCTAAAAAAATCCGGGTAGCGGAGAAAAGATAAATCGTGGATGGTCAGTATTTTTTTCGCTCCGCTAGACAAGGAAATAAAATTAGGGTTTGGCAGCCAAAAAACATCAACGCCAAGTTTTTGGTCAATCTTCGGATACTTAAAAGTTTTCTGGAGTAAATAATTAAAAACCTTATTAGGATAGCGGAAACTAACTACTTCCACATTATCATTTTTAAATTCCGGCATCCTTCCGCTTATATCCCGGCCGGAATTATAAAATAATTTATATTCGTTTTCTCTATCCTTTTCCAAAATCGCTTTAACTAAATTAAGCGTGTACTCAGACACGCCGCTATATTCTCTATCCATTAAAGTCCTTATGTCAATGCCGATTTTCATATTTTTTGCACCCCCTCTTACTTTTCTTTAAACCTCCTATATTTCTCCGCGACAAACCCCTTCATTTCTCTCTTGAAATTTTCTACAGAAAAACGTTCGGCGTGTTGCC
>JAQTSG010000042.1 GCA_028711415.1 Patescibacteria group bacterium
AAAAGGAAAAAGCCCAGCCAGTTGCTAACTTCCGGATTAATTGTAGCCAGAATAAAAGCAAAAGCCGCCCAGCAGACCAGGGTCGTGATTGCCATTATAATTAAGTAAGATCTCAAGGTCATAGTACTTGTACTTTACCATTTAAAAGCGCTTCTTTCAAGTAATAAGTTTTATCTTTTTTACTGTCCCCGGCCCGAATTTTTTGTTTATCCCCTCGGCAATCTCCGCCTGCCTGGGTTCTAATCTTTCCGCCGCCACCGAAGATAAAGAAGCAACATACAATATTTTGTTCCTCAGATACATCGGCCTGACCCCGTTAGCCAGTTCCGCGTTTAAGAACCCGAATTTGGCCTTATTAAAAAAATCAGTAACCTGCTTATCTTTAAGCCGGCTGGCTATGCCGGCGCGCTTGATTGACTTCGGCAATAATGACTTTAAATTATAAAACATGCTATTGTTTTTTTAATTTTTCCAGCGCTTCTTGAAAAGATTTTAATTTCTCTTCTTCTTTCTTAACAATTTCCGCTGGCGCTTTAGCCCTAAACTCTTTATTTTTTAATCTCTTTTCCCCTGCCGTAATCATCTTTTCTAAATTATCTATTTCTTTTTTTATTCTTTCTTTCTCTTTATTCTTATCAATCCCCCCGATTAAATAAATTTCAATTCCGCTAATGGCTATATAAATTTCATTTTCAATCTTTTCTCCCTTTTCTTTAACTTCCAGCTCGCTAATCCCAGTTCGCAGTCCTTTGATTAAATCCACTTGCGATCCAACCAGGTCTTTTAGATGACCGGCGTAAATTACGGCCTTCACTTTTTTACCCGGCTCCACTTTATTTTCCGCCCGGGCGTTGCGGATAGAAGTAATAATATCTTTTATTAAATTCATTTCGTCTTTCTTAAGCATAGCTCCCCCATCTCTTGCATCAACTCCTACAGATATAGATGACCCTACCTTGGGCCATTTTTCAACCATTAATAAATTATCCTGCTTGTCCTCCGTAGTCCCGCTAAGCGGGACGAAGGAGGACCAGATCGCTTCAGTCACAAATGGCATAAACGGATGCCAGAGTATCAGCAAATTTTTTAAAACATAAATTAGAATATTTGATTTATCGCCTTCAATTTTGGCAATCTCCAAATACCAGTCGGCAAACTTATCCCAGGTAAAATCTCTTAATATTTCTCCGGCCGCGGAAAATTCATAGCCCTTTATTTTTTTATCAACTAAAAGTCTAACCTCATCCAGCTCTTCCAAAATCCAGTTATCAGCCAAAGTCAATTTATTATAATCAATTTTGAATTTTGAATTGTCATTTTGATTTTTGACTTTTGCATTTTGCATTATAAATCGGCTGATGTTCCAAAGCTTATTCGTAAAATTCCTGTACCCGGCAATCTTTTCCTCGGTTAATTTCACGTCATTGCCCGGCGTGGACCCGATAACTAAAGACAAACGCACCGCGTCTGTGCCGTATTTTTTTATAACTTCCAATGGGTCAATGGCATTGCCCAAGCTTTTACTCATCTTTTTCCCTTTTTCATCGCGTATCAGTCCGTGCAGATAAACGGTTTTAAAAGGAATGTCATCCAACAAATAAGTCGTCATTAAAATCATCCGCGCCACCCAGAAAAATAAAATATCATACCCGGTTTCCATAACTGAAGTCGGATGATAGGTTTTTAAATCTTCTGTTTTCTTAGGCCAGCCTAAGGGCGAGAAAGTCCAGAGCCCGGAAGAAAACCAAGTGTCTAAAGTATCTCCGTCCTGAATCCACTCTTCACCTTTCGGCGGATCAATTCCCACATATACTTCCTCTCCACTGTTTTCTTGTTTTCTTGTTTTCTTGTTTTCTTGTTTTTTATACCAGACCGGAATCTGGTGCCCAAACCATATTTGTCTTGAAATGCACCAGTCGCGCAAATTATCAATCCAATGGAAATAAACTTTATTAAATCTTTCCGGAATTATTTTAATTTTTCCCGACCGCACCGCTTCCTGCATTAATTTTTTCAAAGTCGTCTTTTTGCCGCCACGTTTAAATTCCTTATTAACGCCAATAAACCACTGCTTCATAATCTGCGGCTCAATCAAACTGCCGCCCCGGGCATTAATCGCGATGTTATGGATATAATTTTCTTCCACCTTAACCAGCAAACCCTTCTTTTTTAATTTAGCGACAATTTTCTCGCGCGCCTTCTTTATTTCCAGGCCGGCAAACTCTCCGGCAATCGGCAATAGTTTTCCCTCTTTATCAATAATCTGCTCCTTGTCTAAGTTATGCCGCTGGGCAATCTCAAAATCAATCGCGTCGTGCCAGGGCGTAATCGTCATCACGCCAGAACCGAATTCCCTATCTATCACTTTATCTTTTATAACCGTGGCTACGACCGGGCCGTTTATCCATTCTAATTCTATCTTCTCCCCGTGCTTATATTTTTTGTAGCGCTTATCATCCGGATGCATAACCACATACTTATCCCCGAATTTCGTTTCCGGCCGGGCCGTCGCGATGACGAAAGGCCCGTATTTTAAATAATAGAAAGGCGTCTTTTCTTCTTTCCATTCCACTTCGTCGTCGGAAACCGTAGTCTGCATTTTCGGGTCCCAGTTTACAATCCTGGATCCATGGTAAATCAGGCCGTCGTCATACATTTTTTTAAAGGCGGTCCGCACGGCTAAACTGCGTTTTTCATCTAAAGTGTAAACTTCCCGGCTCCAGTCCAAAGACGCGCCCATTTTTTTACTTTGCTTTATAATCGTATCGTGGCTGTCCTTTGCGAACTTCTCCACCCGTTTTAAAAATTCCGCCCGGCCTAAATCATGCCGCGTCTTTTTTTCTTTTTCCCAAAGTAAAGATTCAACCTTGCTTTGCGTGGCAATCGCCGCGTGGTCGGTCCCGGGCACCCACAAAGTTTTATCGCCCTTCATCCGGTGATAACGGACCATAATATCCTGGAGCGCCAGCATTACGGCATGGCCGAGATGAAGATGGCCGGTTACGTTTGGCGGCGGTAAAACTATACTAAACGGTTTGGCATTTTTAGCACAAACCTTTTCGCGAACACAAATATCAGGGTTGAAATACCCTGATTTTTCCCATTTCTCATAAATCTTATCTTCATAATCCTGCGGATTGTACGCTTTTGGCAGATCTTTGTTCACCCCATTAGAAATTTTGATATTTTTTTCTCCCATAATAATATACTGATACTAATTGATTTTTTAATATTTTCCGGCAGGGCAGATCCCCACTTGCCTTTAGCACGAAGCCTTGGCTAATATTCTTTACCCGTTTATTTCCAGCCAGATTTCTAACGGGGTTCATACCTTAAAGATTACCAAAATTAGCTTATTTTGGCAAGAAAAACCCCACAGATTGAACACTTGACACTAAGAAAAAATTAATATATATTAAAAGACTGGCTATATCTTTTAAACTTAAATCAGCCACCAGCGACTAAAAGAGCCGCGAGATACCAATAATTAATTCGGATACCTTAATTCGCGACATTCGTAGTTATGTTAAACCAAGAACAGCAAATTTTTGAGCAAATCAAAAAAGCTAACAATATCTTAATAACTTTCTCCCATGTCTGGAACGGAGATTCAGTCGCCAGCGCCCTGGCGTTATTTTTGTTTTTAAAAAAAATAGGGAAAAGCGTGGAGATAGTGGCGGAAGAGCCGAGAAACAACGCGGCCCGGCCGACCGCCAATAAACTCTTTTCTTTTTTGCCGGCTTTTTCCGAGATAAAAAATGAGCTGGAAAATTTGCGCAAATTCATAATTTCCCTGGATGTTACTAATGCCAAAGTGAGCCAGATAAAATACAAGCTGGAAAAAAATTGCTTAAATTTTATAATCTCCCCGAAAGAAGGTTTCTTCACCGAGGATGATATCACTTCCTCTACCGGCGGATTTAAATATGATTTAATCATCGTTCTGGACGCGCCGGATTTAGAATCCCTCGGAAAAATTTATGATAATGACACTGAATTCTTTTATAAAACCTCCATCGTAAATATTGACCACCACAGCGATAATGAAGAATTCGGCCAGATAAATTTTATAGAGCTAAACGCGGTCTCCGTTTCCGAAATTTTATTCTCTTTGTTTGAAAGCTATTCCCGCGAGTTAATTGACGAGGATATCGCCACCTGCCTGCTTGCCGGCATAATCTACAAAACCAGAAGCTTTAAGACGCCGAATATCACTCCCCATACTTTAAATTCCACTTCGGAACTTATTTCCATGGGCGCGCGCCGGGAAGAAATTGTTAATATGCTTTACCGCTCCCGCACTTTAAATGTTTTAAAATTATGGGGACGGGTACTGGCCCGGCTCTCCGGAAGTTTAGACAACGTGTTAGTCTGGTCAACTCTTTCCCACATTGACTTCCTAAAAACCGAAGCGGGAGAAGAAGATTTAGACGAAGTGATTGACGAATTAATTGTTAATATCCCGATGGCAAAAATCATTGCCATTATTTATGAAAAGATACCGGAAAATAATATAGCCGAAAACGAAATAAGTTCGGTTAATAGTGAACCTCTAAGCGAGACTAACGGGATGAATAACCAAAAATTCAATTATCCGACCACCAGCTTAGTCGTTTACTCGGTAAAAAATATTGACTCCATGGAATTAATTAAGGAATATAATCCGACTGGCGACCGGCGGCTCGCCCGCGCCGAAATTGATAAGCCGCTTACCACCGCGGAAAAAGAAATTATTGAACTTATAGAAGAAAAATTAAGAAAACTACCTTTATAGATAGCTCCAAATATCAGATTGCTTTTTCATAAATTCAAACAAGAAGGGGGTGAGAACCGTGGTAGAGATGAAAGAATTATTCGCAGGGACCTTCCTGGCTGAAATTTCGGAGATCCTTGAGACTGAGGATTTCGAACCTATCATCAGAGAGAAGAGGGAGAAAGAAACAACCATAAGGGAAATGACCCCGCTGGAAAAAGCCTTCCAAACTCTCATGAAGCGTAGCGAAGGCGAAGGCGAAAGAGTGCTCCATTCTGTTCTGTGGGATCTTTTAATCAAACCCAATCTTCCCCAGGAGCAGAGGGATAAGCCGTTGGCTATTCGAACTGGTTTCATTATCGTGGAAACGCCGGAAACCCAGTTCGAGTAAACCCACGGCGTAAACCGTACCATGAAAAGAGGGTTGACCGCGATCAGCCCTCTTTTTTCTTTCCTCCTTGCCTTCTTGTCAGAAGATTAATATAATGTTAAATTCTTTAATAGTTCACCCCGTCAGAAAGGACAGGCCTTCTAACCCCGTTAGAAATAAATTTCTAAGCGGGGCTAACGGGACAAGGCGATTTTTTTATTTTGCGCTTGTAGCTCAGTTGGTTAGAGCACCGCTCTTACTTGCCCCGTTAAATTATTTTGCACCAGTAGCTCAGTTGGTTAGAGCACCGCTCTTATAAAGCGGGGGTCGATGGTTCAAGTCCATCCTGGTGCACCAATAAAGTGCAAAATTTAACGGGGTGAACGGGGGTCGATGGTTCAAGTCCATCCAAGCGCACTAGAGAATGGGTTTATAGCTTCCGCCTTCGTCCCTTAACGGGACTTCGGCGGACAAGCAGTTGGTTACCCGCCCGCCTTGCTTCGCCGTTCATTTATATAAACTTACAAATAACATAAATTTGTCTTTTCACCCAAAAGGGGTTTATAGCTCAGTTGGTTAGAGCGCCACGTTGACATCGTGGAGGTCAGAGGTTCGAGCCCTCTTAAACCCACATAGTTTTAATTGCCTCTGAAGTTGGTTAGAGTCCCGCTAAGCGGGATTGACATCCGCCTACGCTAAAGCTTCGGCGAGACAAGTCGTGGAGGCCTGCCCCGCAGAAACGAAGCTTTGGGCGGGGTCGGGGGTTTTACCCCGGGTTTATCCCGGGGCGAGTCCTCTAAAATCCCGCATCTCAAAAACTATCCAAAACTCAATGCCCTTGCTTAAATCTGATAATAATTTTATAATAGACACATAGCTACAAATGGTCTATTATTTTAATATTTTAATATTTTATTTCTAAAAATATGAGTAACTTTTTTAAAAAATTGGCGGGGATTGATAATAAACTTCCGGAAGGGATTTCCGAAGAGGAAGGTAGGGAATTAGAAATAAAAGACGAAGGAGAAACAAACGAATGGATGGATGATGATTATGAAGAAGGACAATTATCAATCGATGTCTTTCAGACGCCGAAGATGATTGTAGTAAAATCAACTATCGCCGGCGTTAAGCCGGAAGACATTGATATTTCCATAAATAACGACATGCTTACTATCCGCGGCAAGAGAGAGGAGAAAGAAGAAATAAAAGATGACGATTACTTATACCGAGAGTGCTACTGGGGGTCTTTCTCCCGCTCCATAATTCTGCCCGTTGAAGTTAAGGCCGAAGGAATTGAAGCGGTTTTAGAAAATGGAGTCTTAACCATCGCTTTGCCGAAATCCAAAACTACTAAACAAATTTCCGTTAAAATAAAGGAGAAATAATAAAGTATGGAGCACTCACTAACCATAGACCGTTTTGAAGATGAAAAAGCTGTTTTAAAAACGGAAAAAGGAGAAACTATCACTTGGCCAAAAAATATGCTGCCAGCCGAGGCAAAAGAGGGAGAGATTCTGGCTTTTTCCATCCGCGGGGATAAAGAAAAAGAAAAAGATAAAAAGGAACTGGCTAAGGATATTTTAAATGAGCTCCTTGAAGTTGAGGAAAATTAAAGGATATTAGTTTATGTCTTTAGTTACCGACCCGCCAAAAAGCCGAAATTGGAAATGGCTACTTTTTCCTGTAGCTGTTTTTTTTATTTTGCTGATTATAATTTCCCTCTCTTTTTTCATCCTGGAAAGAAAATACGAAGGAAAAATTTACCCGGGGATTAAAGTCGGGGATATTAATTTAAGCGGACTTACAAA
Organism: Patescibacteria group bacterium; assembly: GCA_028711415.1. GTDB lineage: Bacteria > Patescibacteriota > Patescibacteriia > Patescibacteriales > JAQTRU01 > JAQTRU01. The sequence goes on from JAQTSG010000042.1 coordinate 6,935, forward strand.
AGAAAGGGCGGAAGAAATACTATCGGAAAAAATCAGTGAGCTTAACCAAGCCGGACTAAAATTTAAGTACGCGGATTCGCAAACGACGATCGCGCCGACTATCGCTTCTTTTGAATCTGACCTGGCTTATCAAATCGTTTCTTTTGACCCTAAAAAAACCAGCGATGAAATTTTTTCTTACGGCCGGAACCGCGACTTTTTTCATAACCTTGGAGATAAAATAACCGCTTTGTTTTTCGGAAAACCAGCCGGAATAATTTATAATCTAAACGAGGAGGAAATAAGAAAAATTCTTAAAACCGACTATGAAAAATTTGAGAACCCGGCTAAAAGCGCTACTTTAACCGCTACCACGACGCCAGCGGATCCGGAAAAAATCGTTTTCTCTGTGAGCGAGGAAAAACTAGGAAAAACCATAGATTACGAAAAAGCGATAGGAAAATTAAAAATGAAACTGAATAAGCTTGATTCTTCTCCGATAGAACTTACGAGCCGAACCGATTATCCTTCTATTTATAAAAGCGAATGTTTAAATGTTGAAGCTGGCGCTGAAAAAATCCTGGAAACCTCTCCCCTTACTTTAACTTATAAGGAGAAAAAATGGGTTATTGAAAAGAAGGATTTAGCCGGCTGGCTGGCTTTAGAACGCCAGGAAAATGGAGAAATATTAATTAGTTTAAACCCGGAAAAGTTAAATGAATTTTTAGAAAAAACTATCGCGCCGGAAATAGAAAAAGAGCCGCTTGATGCCCGCTTTAAAATGGAAAATGGCCGGGTTGCTGAATTTCAGGGCAGCCAAGACGGCTTAAAATTAAAAAAAGAAGACAATTTTAATAAAATCAGAAATGAGTTTATCAATAATAAAAATAATACGATAGAGCTGGCTATGGAGGAAATAAAAAGCGTGGTAGACACAAGCCAAATAAACGATTTGGGCATAAGGGAAATTGTCGGCACAGGAGAGTCTAATTTCTCTGGTTCGCCAACTAACCGGCGCCACAACATTAAAGTCGGTTCCACCTCGTTAAACGGCATCCTGATAAAACCCGGGGAAGAATTTTCCCTGAACAAAGCGTTGGGCGAAATTGAAGCGGAAACCGGCTATCTGCCGGAGTTAGTTATTAAAGGCAATAAAACCATTCCGGAATACGGAGGCGGACTTTGCCAAATCGGCACGACTATGTTCAGAGGCGCTCTGGCCTCTGGACTGCCGATAACCGCCAGACAAAACCATTCTTATCGTGTTTCCTATTATGAACCGGCCGGCACGGACGCGACGATTTACAGCCCCTGGCCAGACGTCCGCTTTATCAACGATACCAACAATCATATTTTAATCCAGACGCGGATTGAAGGAGATAACCTGTATTTTGATTTCTGGGGGACTAAGGACGGCCGGATTGTGGAAAAAACCGACCCCACGATTTATAATATCGTAAGGCCCGGGCCGACAAAAATTATAGAAACTCTGGATTTAAAACCGGGAGTAAAAAAATGCACAGAACGAGCCCATAACGGCGCCGACGCTTATTTTGATTATAAAGTCACTTATCCGGCAACCGCGGCTACCTCCACGCCGGAAGTAAAAGCCAAAAGATTTTCCTCTCATTATGTCCCCTGGCAGGAAGTCTGCTTAATCGGCGTGGAGAAATTAACAACCGCCTCTTCAACTCCGAAAAACGCGGACATTGAGCAATAAAACAAAATTATTGAAATAAAAAAGCACGGTGTCAAAACCGTGTTTTTTAAAACAAAAAAGACCGACTTAAACGGGCAGGCAAGAAAATTTCCTTTAGGTGTTTCTAAGCCCAAAACAGAAAACAAAAATTCTTCTTGACCGGCATATCTGGATTAGTAAATTATTACTTCTTTTACTTCCTATTAAAGGCCTAAAAACCCTAATAAGAAAATCCCCATGCTTGTCGTGCCTGACCCGTTTAAAACGGCCTTCAATTGTTAACTTGGTATCTTAGCATACAAAAATAGTCTTGTCAACCCCGTTAGAAACTTTGCTTTTAACGGGGTCAACCCCTTTAAACCGTTAACCCATAAAATAATCAAAAAAACACCAATATTTATGGTGTTTTCCCGCTTTTTCTTTTATCTCACCTTATTTTTTACTTATCCTTTCGCCATCACTTACTAAAACAATTGTCCCATCTAAATCAGTCCGCAAAATCTCCGTGCCCGTTCTTTCTAGTCTTTTCAATATTCTTAAACTGGGATGGCCAAAATCATTATCCTTACCAACCGCGATAATCGCGAATTCAGGACTAACCGCTTCTAAAAATTCTTCGCCAGAAGAAGTATCAGAGCCATGATGCCCGGTTTTTAAAACTTGAGAGGACAAGTCGGTTCCACTAACTAACAGCTCTTTCTCTACTTCTGTCTCGGCATCGCCTATTAGTAAAAATTTTGTTTCTTCATAAACCAACTTAGCGACGATTGAACTATTATTTAAATTATCTGTTTCCCGGGCTAGAAAACTTTTGGTAGGATAAATTAATTCCAAATAGCAATTATCGCCTAAAGTAATTTTTTGCGGCCGGTCAATAATTACTAAAGGAATTTTTCTTTCTCTTATTTCTTCCAGCCATTCTAAATAATTAGGCGCGCTATGGACAATGCCGGTATAAAGAATCTTTTTTACGCTATATCTTTTCATCACCTCAATTAAGCCGGTCGCATGGTCATCGTGCGGATGGGTTAAAACCATTAAGTCAATCCGCTTGTCCCAGAAAGGCAAATTTTTTCCCAGCTCCTCTATAACTTTACTATCCGGCCCGCCGTCAACTAAAATATTCTGCCCAAACGGAGATTTGATTAAAATCGCGTCGCCCTGCCCCACGTCTAAAAAATCTACTTCCAGTTCTTTGACCGGATTGTAAGAAAAAGCAAAAACCGGAACCGCCAACAAAACCGCGGCTATGCCAAAAATCAATAAAATTTTATAAAGTTTTGCGGACATAACCTCACCCCAACCCCTCTCCTAGTCAGGAGAGGGGTATTAATTAACTTAACTCTTGCCTCATTTTCTTTAAAACTGTTTCTATATTATTTTCTACTTCACTATTTCTAAACCTAATAATTTTATAACCAGCATACTTTAAAATATCTTCCCTGAATTTATCTAGTTCTTTTATTTCACTTTTATTATGAACACCACCGTCAACTTCTACAATTAATTTTTTCTCTGGGCAGTAAAAATCAACGATAAAATTATAAACTCCCAGAGCTAACGGCTGTTGTCGCCTGAATTTATAACCTAATTTTCTATCTCTTAATTCTTCCCAAAATATTTTTTCGGCTTTGGTCATCTCTTGCCTTAATATTTTAGCTATGTGTAGTATCTTCGTATTTTCCGACATATTTTTACAGTTAGCCCCCTCTCCTGACTAGGAGAGGGGAAGCGAGCTCTGCCAGCGGGCGGAGCGAGCGGGGTGAGGTGTGGTTGGGAGAGGGGGCGAGGTATTATTTTAAATTTTATAAAGTTTTGCGGACATATTTTAATTATAAAATTTCTCTTTGCTTTTGACAACTTGTCTTATAAGTTGTACTATACTAATATAAAAATCAAAAATAAAATTTTTTGTTCCCTTTAAGAAAGGAGGCTACTGTGGGGCAATTTATTGTCAACTTCCGTAAATCATCTGAACAAGGAGACAATGCAATGGGACAGGTAAGAACTACAACGCGACTACATGGCCTGGCAACGAAAGCGGCACGGCACGATAAAGACCTTCACGTTCGCACACAGGCTGACGGCAGTAAAGAAGAACCAAGCGGTTTCCCGACGACCATCAAGGGCACTTTCCCCCATCGCTAAGGGCAGCCAAGACCCCTTCCGGTCTGATATTCAGTCGTTCCCGAACAAAAAAGCGGAATAGCCCTAAAAAGCTTTCCGCTTCTTTTTTTATTTTGAATCTATTCTCAATAATCCTAAAAATCCCAATCCCGAGAACTCGGGATAAGAATCCTACTTCTCCAGCTTCTCTTTAAAATACTCTCCCAACTCTTTTATCTTCACCCTTACCTGCTTCATACTGTCGCGGTCGCGCACGGTTACATCATCGGTTTCCAAACTGTCAAAATCCACGGTTAGACAATAGGGCGTGCCGATTTCATCCTGTCGCCTGTATCGTTTTCCCACATTGCCGTTATCATCAAACTCACACCGGTAATCCGTTTTTAAGCTGTCAAAAATCTCTTTGGCTTTCTTTACCAACTCCGGCTTATTTTTCAGCAAAGGGAAAACCGCGACCTTAACCGGAGCGAGCCAATTCGGCAATTTTAACACTACCCTCTTTTCTTCTTTTGCTCCCCTCTCCTGGCTAGGAGAGGGGCTGGGGGTGAGGTTTTCTTCCGTATAAGCCGAGCATAAAGCCGCCAAGAAACTCCGGTCAACGCCTAAAGACGGCTCAATCACATGCGGAATAAATTTATTATTATTTTCATCAACATAATCCAGGCCATGGCTCTTTAAATCAAAATCAGTCCGATAAGCCAGGCCGTATAATTCTTTCTGGCCAAAAGGAAAATTATAAAGAAAATCAATGGTTTTTTTAGAATAATGCGCGAGCTCATCTTTCGGGACATTAAGCTCGTGGATTTCTTTTTTTACGTCAATTCCCAAATCTTTTATCCAGCCGATCATTTCTTTCCGCCAATCTTGGAAAATATTTTCCCAGTCCTTATCCTTTTTCGGTACCGGGATAAAATATTCTATTTCCATCTGCTCAAATTCGCGGGTCCGGAAAATAAAATTACCCGGCGTTATTTCATTGCGGAAAGCTTTTCCGATCTGGCCGATGCCAAAAGGAAGTTTCTTTCTAGTCGTGTCAATAATATTTTTAAAATTAACAAAAATTCCCTGCGCGGTTTCCGGCCGGAAATAAGCGATATTGGCGCTTTCTTCCGCCGACCCGAAAAAAGTTTTAAACATCATGTTAAATTGTTTTGGCGCCGTTAATTTTCCCCCGCAGTTTGGGCATTTTTTTTCTTCTAAAGCGTCTTCCCGAAAACGATTATGGCATTTTTCGCATTCTACCAACGGGTCGGTGAAATTCGCCAAATGGCCGCTAGCTTCCCAGACTTTCGGGTTCATAATCAAAGCCGCGTCCAAACCAACCATATCCTCGCGATCCTCTATAAACTTTTTCCACCATCTCCGCTTAATATTATTTTTTAATTCCACGCCATAAGGCCCATAATCCCAGGTGTTCGCCATGCCCCCGTAAATTTCCGAACCGGGAAAAACAAAACCCCGCCTTTTGCATAAAGACACAATTTTTTCCATTAAATCATTTTTTTCTTCAGCCATATTATTATCTTTTATATTTTATATTTTATCTTTTATTTTTTC
>JAQTSG010000002.1 GCA_028711415.1 Patescibacteria group bacterium
AACGGCGGAGTTGATATCGGTAAGCCCTGTATGACCAATGGCGATTGCAGCGGCGGCGTTCAGTGTCGAGATGACGCTCTGGGCACGACCGGAGATCCTCCGGCCGACCCATTTTTATCAAGCGCAGACGTTATCGCTAATTATAATAGCGCTACCGGTTATATTACTGGGTGGGCGAAAATTTTGGTTTTAGGCGAGGACGGCTGGATAAATTTCGGAGATTTGGTTGAAGGCGAAACCACCTTTCCCTTAAACTTTCCCTTAAATTTTCCCCTCGTATTTGCCAGCGGCACATTCGGCGTATCCATTGCGTCGAGTACGGGCGAATGGAGCGGTTGGGCCTGGAACGGAAATAATGCCGGCGAACCGGGGATTGGCTGGGTCAGTTTTAATTGTTTAGATACAGATAGTTGCGCGAGTTCGGATTATAAAGTTATTTCAATTTTAAATGAGGCGCCTACCGCAGTTAATTTATCCGCGCCGAACTGGAGTTATGAGCAGGCCTGCGCTTTGGACGCTAGACGGGCGTTCCTGCGCTGGGAATTTAGCGACCCGGACGCGGGATCTTCCCAGGCCTCTTACCAAATTATTCTTAATGATAATAATAACCCCAACAGCCCCCTTATTGATACGGGTAAATTAGAGGGAGGGGCAAGCCAATATCCGCTTGGGCCGGATGACCTAGATTACAATGAGACTTATTATTGGTGGGTAAGAGTCTGGGACAATTTTAATGTCGCTTCAGAACTTATAGCTGGTCCATCGTTTACTACCTATGAGCACGAATTTCCCGAAGTGGCTTTTACCTGGTTTACGGAAAATCCCAGCCGGGACGAGGAAGTAAAATTTACTGATAATTCAACTACTGATGGCGGAACGACTATAGCCAGCTTATTATGGACAGCTCCCGACGCTTCAATTAATGATCCGGCCACCTCTACGCCAATCATTATTTTCAATTCTTCCGGCAGCCAGTCAGTAACCCTGAAAGTAACTGACAGTGATGGCTATTATTGTAGTTTAACGGAAACTATAAACGCGAATGTGAATTTGCCGGGCTGGAAAGAAGTGAAACCCCGTTAGAAATGACAAAGTTTTTGCCTTATCCTTTTCCCGAAGAACCAATTTTATTTGTCATTACTGCCATAAGCGGAGAGGATTTCTAACGGGGTGAAACCAGAATAGGCCCATCTTTATAAGATAAATGAAAAAATACAGAGAAGTTATAAATTTAGCGTGGTTTCTCGCCACGCTAAATTTAGAATAAGAGTTTTTAGTATATATGAAAAAAATAAAAAATAAAATTAAGCCATTTCTGAAAGAGAGAAGATTTACCCCAGCAAATATTGCCAAGGGCAATTTGGCGGGGTTTACCCTATTGAATAGTCGTAAAACGAATTCAACAGGGTTTACTTTAATAGAGTTGTTAGCGAGCATTTCCATTGTGGCTCTGGTTTCCGGAATTTTTTTAGCTAATTATCATTCTGCCGGTAAGCAGTCCAGATTAAATATGGCGGCGCAAAAGATAGCCAGCGATATCAGGTTAGCGCAAAATTATAGCCTGGGCTCAAAAGAGTATGGGGGTCAGGTGCCAAGCGGCGGTTGGGGAGTATACTTTAATAAAGCCTCGGCTCCGGAAAGCTACAAAATTTTTGCCGACAACAACGGCAATAAGGAATATGATATCGGCGAAGATGATAAAGATAGGGGCGGTCAAACCATTAGTTTGCCCGATGGTATCGTTGTTTCAGAGATAGACGCGGGCGTTTCAATAGATTCGGTTAATATTACTTTCCTGCCTCCTGATCCGACTACCAATATTTGGGACGGGGTTAACAGTTATAATGAGGTACAGATAGAACTTCAAGGAGAAGACGGAAATTCAACAAAAACTATTGTCGTCAATTTTTTCGGTTTAATCGAAGTCATTGATTAATTTTTATGAAAGCAGATAACCATAAAAAACAAGCGGGTTTTTCCATTCTGGAAATAATGGTGGCTATTTTTATTATTACTATGGGGCTAATCGGCGTCCTGTCTTTGATTACCCAGAATATCCAGGTGGAATATATAAATAAGAATAACTTAATCGCTTCGCAACTGGCCCAGGAGGGGCTTGAGTTAGTAAGAAATATCAGGGATAATAATTGGTTGGCCGGTAATAATTGGGATGATGGTATCACCCCGGGCGCTTATATTGTAGATTATAACGGTAAGATTGATAGCGTGGCGGGTATAGGGGAAGCGAAACTGCAAAGGAGAAATGATGTCGGCGAAGAAGGTTATTACTGGCACGAGGCGAGCGATCCAGACTCTCCGTTCAGCCGTTTAATAACCATCACCCAGACTTCCCCTGAATTGTTAAATATTTCCTGTTTAATTCGCTGGGAAGACAGAGGCGGGGCTTATCAGTACGTGGCTGACACTATTCTATACGACTGGCGGTAGAGCGCATAGCGCAAATTTCAAATAACAAATTTTAAATTTTAATGACGTATGATTTGGAGGGGATAATGATATAAATTGTCAATTTGCAATTTTCAATGATGGATATCTTTAAAAATCATTCAGACGATTGATAAGGGAAAATAATTAATTAAAATTTAGTCATTTAAAATTCAATTAAAATTTAAAACTTAAAATTTAAAATTAAAGCAAAATTACAGTACTGTTATTCCGTAATAAAATATAATTATTATCTTAGTATGTTAAAAAATATTTTAAAAAACAACAAGGGCGTGACTTTGCTGGAGATGATAGTTTCTGTGGCTATATTTTCCGAGGTTATGCTTTCGACTATGGGGATTTTTCAGATAGTGATTGAGGGGCAGCGCAACGCTGTCGCTTCCCAAAATATTCAGGAGAGCATGCGATACGCTTTTGAAACTATGGCTAAAGAAATCAGGACTGCGGTAGCGAGTAATTATGATTGCGAGTCCTTGTTCGGTTCGCCGCCGGCAGCGACCAATAAGGTTTTTAATACCACCATCAATAGCGAAGGTGATATCTTGTATTTTAAAAATAAAGAAGGCGTTTGCGTAGCTTATTATTTAGAAGATGAGACTTTAAAGATTACGAGGGGAGTAAACACCGCTTCCACTGTTCCCGCCAAAATTAAAATTACTAATTTAAGTTTTAAAATTTCCGATGATTTAATCGGCGCTTTTCACAGTCAACAACCATTAGTGACCATGAAAATGGATATTGAAGCGGCGGGAAAGGCAATGCATAAGCAGGCGATGAAAATGCAGACGACCGTTTCCTCCCGATACTATGAGTAATGAATTATTAGATAGTGAGAATTTTGATTTTATCTGATACCCTGATTCTCGATATCCTTTCCCCGATTGACTAATTACCCGTTTACTTTTAGAATATCAGTTTAAACAGGATATCAGGGAAAGGATAACAGTTTATCGGAATATTGGTCAAGTAATTTAAAATGAAAAATTATATAAAAAAAATAAATAATAAAAGCGGTACGGCGCTTCTTTTAACTTTGCTGATTTTAACCAGTATTTTAGTGGTGGCTTTAGGGGCCGCCAGCTTAATTACTGCCGGTATAACTATAGGTCGGACGCAGGCGCAATCAACTAAAGCTTTTTTCGCCGCCGAAGCCGGAGCGGAACAAGCCCTGTGGGAAGTAAGAAAAAACAGCTATTCTATCCCCGGGGCTGATACTGACGATATTTTTTTAGGGAGCTTAAGTAACAGCAGCTCTTATGCTGTAGACCTTGCCGTTTCCCTTCCCCAGGTAACCTTTACCTCTACCGGCAGTTTCCGGCAAGTTAAAAGAAGCATTGCCGTTGATTTTGAAGTTGATAATCCTTAATTATTTACCCCGTTAGAAATTTAGATAGAAATAGTTGGAATGTTTGTATTTAAAAGTTTTTAAAATGAATTACCGCATGCTGATTTTATAGAGAATTTTGTTGAAAAACTGAAAGATTACCATCTAAAATATTATTTATGGAGAAAAAAGATAACAAAATTTCTAACGAGGTGGACAAACAAGAAGCAAAAAAACGAATTGCTAAATTAAGGAAAGAGATTGACCATCATCGCTATCTTTATCATGTTTTGGATAAAATTGAAATCAGCGACGCGGCTTTAGATAGTCTAAAAAATGAACTCTTTAAATTGGAAATGGCCAATCCTGAATTTATTACGCCCGATTCGCCCACCCAAAGAGTGGGTGGAAAACCTTTAGACAAATTCATTAAAGTAGTCCACTCTCGGCCGATGATGTCTTTGTTTGACGCTTTTTCTCCGGAAGATATGAAAGACTGGGAGGAAAGGATTAAAAAATTAATCCCCCTTATCCCCTTTATCAAGGGGGAGACAATCCCCCTTCGTCCCCCCTCAAAAGGGGGATATGGGGAGTTAGATTATTACTGCGAATTAAAACTGGACGGGTTAGCCATGACTTTAAAATATAAAAATGGGATTTTTATAGAGGGAGCGACCAGGGGAGACGGGAAAGTCGGTGAGGATGTAACCCAGAATTTAAAAACGATTGAAAGCATACCTTTGCGGCTAAGAGAGCCGGAAGAAGGTGAGCTAAAAAAAATTGGTTTAGACGTTAGGCAGATAAAATTAGTCAGGACTGCTTTAGAAAAGGGAGAAATAGAAGTGCGGGGAGAAGCGGTAATGACCAGACAAGTCTTTAACGAGCTTAATAAAAAATATAAAAAAGAAGGCAAACCTCAACTGGCTAATCCGCGCAACGGCGCGGCCGGTTCAATCAGGCAACTTGACCCGAAACTGGCGGCCGAGAGAAAATTAAGTTTTTATGTTTATGCTTTAGCGACTGATTTTGGCTTAAAAAATCATGAGGAGGAACATAAATTGGCCGAAGTTTTAGGATTTAAAGTATTGAAAGAAAATAAATACTGCCGAGATTTATCCGAAGTTTATAAGTTTCATGATTATTGGGAAAAAAACAGAGAAAAAATGCCTTTTGAATGCGACGGAGTAGTTATAGTGGTAAATAATTTAGGTTTGTGGCCGGTCCTCGGTATTGTCGGCAAGGGGCCGCGTTATATGATGGCCTATAAGTTCGCGGCCTTGGAAGCAACGACGAAGATAAGAGAAGTCGTCTGGCAGGTAGGCCGGACCGGAATTTTAACTCCGACGGCCGTGCTGGATCCGGCGCCGGTCGGCGGCGTAACTATTACTCACGCTACTTTACATAATATGGATGAGATAAAACGTTTGGGCATAAAAGTCGGGGATACGGTTATCATCCAGCGGGCCGGAGACGTAATTCCGAAAGTGGTGAAAGTTTTACCTAATTTGCGCTCTGGCGAAGAGAAAGAAATTAAGGTGCCGAAAAAATGCCCAATGTGCGAAAGCGAAGTTACCAAAGTGCCGGGAGAAGTCGCTTATCGTTGCTCCGGCACAAATTGTTACGCGGTTAATTTACGGCGCCTAGCCCATTGGGTTTCTAAAAATGCCGTTGATATTGATGGCTTGGGTCCGAAAATTATTGAACAGCTGGTAAAAGAAGGATTAGTAAGGGACGTAAGCGATTTTTATATTTTAACAGTCGGCGATTTAGAGCCCCTGGAAAGGTTTGCCGAGAAATCCGCGGATAATTTAGTTAAGGCGATTAATGACAGAAAAAAAATAGATTTACCTCGTTTTATTTATGGCTTAGGGATTAGACACGTGGGCGAAGAATCGGCGATATTATTAAGTAAGAAATTATCACCGCCAAGGCGGGACGGGGAAGTAAAAAGTAATAAGATTTCTGATATAGTAAAGAAATTTAAGATGTTGTCTTTAGAGGAGCTGGAAAAGTTAGAGGATGTGGGGCCGATTGTGGCTAGAAGTATTTATGACTGGTGGCACGATAAAAAAAATTTGGAGTTGCTGGAAAAGTTAGAAAAAAACGGAGTGGAAATTGTGTTAAACAAAACACAAGGTGCGAAGCAGATTTTAACAGGTAAAACCTTTGTTTTAACCGGAACTTTAAACAGTTTGACAAGGGATGAGGCAAAAGCTAAGATAAGGGAGCTGGGTGGAGATGTTTCCTCGTCTGTAAGTAAAAATACTGATTATGTGGTGGCTGGGGCTGAACCGGGAAGCAAATACGATAAAGCAATAAAGCTTAAAGTTAAGGTGATTGGGGAGGATGAGCTTCTTAGGTTCCTAACGAATCAACGAATTTAACAACGAATGCAACGAATAAATTTGAGTATTATAACGAATCAACGGATATCGCACGAATATAACGAATAATAATGTGATATATATGCAAGGAGGGGAGCATATAATTTATAAAGATTTGAGTTATAAAATTGTTGGTATTATGTTTGAAATTTATAACGAGTTGGGATATGGTTATCAAGAAAAACATTATGAGAGAGCGGCTGAAAAAATTTTCATTGAACGGAAAATAGATTACAAAAAGCAATTACGGCATAATATAATTTTTCACAACGAGAAAATAGGGACTTATTACTTTGATTTTTTAATTGAAGATAAAATTATAGTTGAGTTGAAGAAAGGAAATTATTTCTCCAGGAAAAATATAATTCAGGTTAAAGAATATTTATCGGCTGTCGGCTTGAAGCTGGCTTTAATAATAAATTTTACTCCTTATGGAGTAAAAACTTTAAGGATATTAAATCCAAACAATAAGTAGTCAACAGTTTAATTAGTGTAATTCGTTGTTAAATTTGTTGATTTGCGGATAATATGAAGCTATCGAAAGAAGAAATAAAACATATCGCGGATTTGGCCAGACTGGAATTAACGGAAGCGGAATTAAAAAAATATGGCAGCCAACTGTCGGAGGTTTTAACTTATATTGACCAACTAAAAGAGGTTGATACGATCGACATAGAACCGACGGCTCAAATTACGGGCTTGGAAAATGCCCTGCGTGAAGATGTTAAAGAAGATTGGGATAAGAGAGAAGTTGAGGAAGCGCTTAGCCAGGCGCCGAATTTGGAAGATGGACAAATTAAAGTAAAGAGAGTGCTTGATAACAATTAACAGTTAACAATTAACTTTTAACAAATTTGATGGAGTTGAACGAATTAACAATTAAAGAAGCGGCAGAAAAGTTGGCTAAGGGTGAAATAACTTCGATTGAACTGACCAAAGCTTGTTTGGCGCGCATAAAAGAAACTGATAAAAAAATCAAGGCGTGTTTAACGGTTTGCGAAAGAGAGGCTCTGGCCGAGGCTAAGGAAGCGGATAGGCTGCGAGCTAAAGGTGAGAGAGGTGATTTGTTAGGCATTCCTTATATAGCCAAAGATAATATTTTAACGAAAGGCGTAAAAACGACAGCGGCTTCCAAAATTTTAGAAAATTACATAGCGCCTTTTGACGCGACGATTATAAAAAAATTAAAAGAAGCCGGCGCGGTGTTATTAGCTAAATCCAATTTAGACGAATTCGCCCACGGCGCTTCGACGGAAAATTCCGCTTTTGGTCCAACCCACAACCCCTGGGATTTAAGTAGGGTGCCGGGCGGGTCTTCAGGCGGTTCAGCCGCGGCCGTGGCCGCGGATATGTGTCTTTTTGCCTTAGGGACTGACACGGGTGGTTCAATCAGGTGTCCGGCCAGTTTTTGCGGAGTAGTTGGCTTAAAGCCGACTTATGGCCGAGCTTCCCGTTTCGGCCTTATCGCTATGACTTCTTCAACTGATGTTCCCGGGCCAATTACTAAAACCGTAGCCGATGCCGCCATAGTTTTAGCAACGATTGCCGGCCATGATAAGAATGACGCTACGACCCCAGAAGCGGAAGTGCCGGCTTATGGAAAATCTTTAGGCAAAAGCTTAAAGGGCTTAAAAATTGGCCGGCCGGAAGAATATTTCGGACAGGGCGTGGAAAAAGGAGTGAGGCAGACGATAGAAAAAGCTATTGCCAAATTAGAAGAACTGGGAGCCGAGATTGTGCCCATAAGATTACCTCATACTAAATACGGCGTTCCGGTTTATTACATAATTACTCCCTCGGAAGTTAGTTCTAATTTAGCCCGTTTTGACGGCATCCGTTATGGCTTTTCATCTGAACAAGTAAAAGATTTAAAAGATGTTTATGTAAAGAGCCGGGGGAAAGGTTTTGGGCCGGAAGCCAAGCGCCGGATAATGCTTGGCACTTACGTTTTATCCGCGGGCTATTATGATGCTTATTATTTGCAAGCGCAAAAGGTGAGGACGAAAATAAAAGAAGAGCTGGATTATGAACTGGAAAAATTAGACGCGATTATTACCCCGACCCAGCCCAGCCCAGCTTTTAAAATAGGCGAAAATTCAGATGACCCTTTAAAAATGTATTTAGAAGATATTTTCCAAGAGGGCGCTTCTTTAGCCGGTTTGCCGGCCATTTCCGTCCCGTGTGGTTTTTCCTCCGGTTTACCCGTTGGTTTGCAGTTGATTGGGAAAAGGTTTGATGAGGAAATGATTTTTAGGATTGCCAGCGCGTATGAGAAAATGGCTGGTTGGCAAATCAAACCGGAGATTTAATTAAATTTTTAAATCTTAAATCTTAAATCTGCAATCTAAAATCAAAAAGGAGAGGTCGCCTAGTGGCCGATGGCGCACGCTTGGAAAGCGTGTATACCGCAAGGTATCGAGGGTTCGTGGGGTCATTCGACCCCACGCCCAGTCGAATGACTGGGCGAATCCACGCTATGTATTATGTTTATATATTATTACAAAATGATGGTAATTTATATAAGGGTAGCACGGATAATTTGAAACAAAGAATTGAGGAACACAATGCCGGCAAAGTTATTTCCACTAAACATAAAAGACCCTTAAAATTGATCCATTATGAAGGTTATTTGTTTAAGGAAGATGCCCAAAGAAGGGAAAAGTATTTAAAGACAACCGAGGGCAGGAGGTTTTTGAGACAACAATTAAAAATTTTTTATATAAAGTATAATATCAAATCCGGAGAGGTCGCCTAGTGGCCGATGGCGCACGCTTGGAAAGCGTGTATACCGCAAGGTATCGAGGGTTCGAATCCCTCTCTCTCCGCTTTTAAACCACCCCCATTTTTATGTTATAATTTAATTACAGAGTTTGCTCTGTAATTAATTGTTTTTACCTTATGGCGAGGAAGAAATTAGAAGAAAGAAATATAAGAAAATTGGCTAAGGTTGGCGGAAAAAGAACCTATAGCTTAACTTTGTCGATTGAGGCAATAAGGGAATTTGGCTGGAAGGAAGGCCAGAAAGTGGTTATTGAAGTGGACAAAAAAGGGCAAAGGTTTATAATAAAAGACTGGAAAGATAAATTATAATAATTAAATAAATGTATTCACCCCGTTAGAAATCTCGCAAAAAATAAACGGGTAAAAAACATCAGCCAGAAGCTGATCCGCCTTCGGCGGAAAATATTAAAAAATTAGTTAGTATATTATTATGGAGAAAGAAAACAAAAAAATTTCTAATGGGGTAAAAAAAGCTTTAATTACGGGCATAACCGGGCAGGACGGCTCATATTTGGCGGAACTGCTGCTGGCTAAGAGTTATCGGGTTTTTGGTTTGGAAAGAAGATCCTCAACAAAAAATCGGACCAATATAGAGAAGATTGAAAAAAATATAAATTTTATCTCTGGCGACTTAACCGACCAGCATTCTCTAACCCGCGCCATCGCTTCAGCTGAGCCGGATGAAGTTTATAATCTGGCGGCGCAAAGTTTTGTTAAGGAATCCTGGGAGCAGCCGGAATATACGGGCGACGTTACCGGTCTGGGCGCTTTAAGGGTTTTAGAAGCCATCCGGCAGGTCAATCCGAAAATAAAATATTACCAGGCGTCTTCTTCGGAGATGTTCGGCCGGGTGCAGGAAACGCCGCAGAGTGAAAAGACGCCTTTCTATCCCCGCAGCCCTTATGGCGTAGCTAAATTATATGCCCATTGGATAACGGTTAATTACCGTGAGTCTTATAATATTTTTACCTGCAGCGGGATTTTATTTAACCATGAATCAGAACGTCGGGGCTTAGAATTTGTTACCAGGAAAATTACCAACGCCGCGGCTAAAATAAAATTAGGTTTAGAGAATAAATTATATTTAGGGAATTTAGACGCTAAAAGAGATTGGGGATACGCGCCGGAGTACGCGGAAGCGATGTGGATGATGCTCCAGCGAGAAGAACCGGAAGATTTTGTTATTGCCACGGGCGAGGCCCACAGCGTGAAAGATTTTGTGGAGGCGGCTTTTGCCGTAGTGGATTTAGATTGGAAGAAATACGTAGAGATTGATGATTGTTTTAAACGCCCCGCCGAGGTTTACTCCTTGGTGGGGGACGCCAGCAAAGCTAAAACTAAATTGGGCTGGCGGCCGAAGGTTAATTTCTCTGAATTGGTAAAAATTATGGTAGAAGCTGATTTAAAAAAATTAAAGAAATAAAGATTTTCTTAAAACGGAAAATATCGGAGTTAATTCCGGATAAGTATATGTGATTGCTTATTTTAGCGCGAAAAGTTGACGATAATGATATTTTGTTTTTTTATAATTAGATAATATGACGACGAAGAAAATAGCCTTAATATCATTATATCCAAGCGAGGCAAAAGATATCCCGCCTTTAGCGTCTTTATATCTGGCTACGGCTTTAACCATGAACGGGTTTGACGCAAAAATAATCCATAAAAATACCGAGGCTATTGGCAGCATTATGTCGGAGGTTGTTGATTATAACCCTGATTTAATAGGGATGTCAGTTTTTACCGGTTATAATAATAAAAAAAGCGTTGAATTAAGCAAATCTTTGAAGGCCGGGGGATATAAAATTGTTTGGGGCAATGCCCATCCCTCGTTATTGCCCGAGCAAACCCTAAGAGAACCAAGCGTGGACTTTGTGGTGATGGGCGAGGGGGAGGAAACATTATTAGAGTTAGTAAAGAATCTTGATGCTCCGGGTAAGTATTATTCCATTAAAGGATTGGGTTTCAAAGACGAAAAGGATAATATAATAATTAATAAGAAGAGAGAATTTATAAATCCGGACAGTTATTTAATTGATTGGTCGCTTATAAATATTGAAGATTATCTCCAGCCGTATTTTTCCAATAAATATAAGAGAGTTCTTTTGGTTACAACCTCCAGAGGCTGCCCGTTTAATTGCCAGTTTTGCTACAATTTGGTTTTTAATAATAGAAGATGGCGGGCGCATAGCGCTAAAAAAATAATCGAAAATTTAAAGCCAATTATTGAAAAATATAAAATTGACGCGCTTCGTTTTATAGACGATAATTTTTTTGTTGATAAAGAGCGAGCTTTTGAAATAGTTCGGGAATTAAATGTTCCGTATTTCGCCGAAGCCAGGGTTGAATATGTTGATGAAGGGTTTGTTAATAATCTAAAAGAAACTAAGTGCCAGGAAATAATGTTTGGTTTTGAATCGGGCTCGGATAGAATTTTAAAAGAAGTAATTAAGAAAGGCACGACAACTAAAGATACGATTAGGGCGGTTACTTTATTGAAAGATTCAAAAATAATGGTCTCGGGTTCTTTTGTTTTCGGTTTTCCCGGAGAAACAAAAGAGGAATATAGGGAGACGATGGAATTCATAATTAAGTTATTGAAAATAAACAATAATTTAGCTTTTACTTGTGGCTGGTATCTGCCTTATCCCGGCGCGGGTCTTTATTATAAGGCGATAGAAGATGGATTTAAACCGCCGGAAAAAATTGAGGATTGGGATAAGTTTGATCGTTGGCTTAGCAATTATAAGATGGATTGGATTAAATGGGATTATAACCTGCCCGTTAAATATTCCAGGAGAATCATCCATTTATTAGCTTTAGCGCATAAAAGAAACATTCCCCTGCTTAAATCAATCTTAAATTGGCGCGTAAAAAACCTTAATTTTTCTTTTCCGATTGACATATATATTTTTTCTAAACTTAGAAACATTTATCTTTTTAGCGGCGATAAAAATATATTTAATAAAATTATCAGATGGTCGGTTAAACAAGCCATTAAAGTTAAACAATAGATATGAAATTACTGTTGTTAACGCAAAAAATCAATATAAATGACGATGTCCTGGGATTCATGCATAGTTGGACGGAGGAATTTTCTAAGCATTGCGAATTAGTGACGGTTGTTTGCCTGGAAAGAGGAGAATATAAACTTCCCAAAAATATAAGAGTCCTGTCTTTGGGCAAAGACGAATTTTTACGTTTAGGCAAGCATTTTGGTTTTATCCGCAAATTAGTGGCTACGCTTAGATTTTATAACTATATAATCCGGGAAAGAAAAAACTACGATAAGGTTTTTGTCCATATGAATAAGGAGTATGTTCTTTTGGGCGGTTTATTATGGAAAATATGGGGGAAGAAAATAGGCCTTTGGTACGCTCATGGAGCGACTTCTTTTGGCCTGAAAATAGCGGAAAAGTTATCTGATATTATATTTACTTCCACCCAAAGCGGTTTTAGAATAAAAAGCGATAAAGTCAAAGTGATTGGCCAGGGAATTGAGGTAAATACCTTTAAGCCGGCAGCGGAGAAAAAACGCCATGATATTTTTAAGATTATAACTATCGGCAGAATTTCTCCGGTTAAGGACTATGAGACCTTGATTAAAGCTGTTGAGATTTTAGCCGGAGAGGGAATTAGATTGGAAGTAAATATTATTGGCGGAGTCGGAATGCCGGAACAGGAAAAATATCTGGAGAATTTAAAAAAAATGATAGCGGAGAAAGGATTGGGAGGGATTATGAATTTTATTGGCGCTGTTCCCAATAAAAATATCGTCCGGCATTTGCAATCGGCCGACTTATTCGTCAATATGAGTTATACGGGCAGTCTTGATAAAGCTATCTTAGAAGCAATGGCTTGCGGTTTACCGGTTCTTACCTGCAATGAAGCTTTAATTGAAGTTTTGGGAGAATACAGAAAGAGTTTAATGTATGATAAGGGAGATTATAAAAATTTAGCGGAAATGATTAAATTATTTGCCGAAATGGAAGAAGAGAAAAGGGAGAAAATAGCGAAAGATTTGCGCGATATAGTTGTAAAGAACCACAGTCTTGAAGGTTTTATTAAAAAAATAATAGAAAAATTTAATTAAAAACATATGGAAACAAATAATATTTACCTGTCAGTAATCGTGCCCGTTTTTAACGAGGCGGGCGCTCTCGCCGATTTATACCGAGAAATTATGGCCGCCGGCAAGCAATTAGGCCGGCCATTTGAGGTTATCTTCGTTAATGACGGCTCAACCGACAAGACTTTAGAAAATTTAAAGGAGTTATCGCCGGTTAAAATTATTAATTTCAGGAAAAATTTCGGCCAGACCGCCGCTTTAGACGCCGGTTTTAAAGCGGCGCGGGGCGAATATGTCGCCGCTTTAGACGGAGATGGACAGAATAATCCCGCGGATATTTTAAAATTATTAGAAAAACTAAAAGGAGATGATTTAGATGTGGTATCGGGCTGGCGCAAGCGCCGCCAGGATCCTTTTTTAAAGAAATTCTTTTCAAAATGCGCCGCGCTAACCAGGAGAATTCTTATCAATGACGGCATCCATGACAGCGGCTGCACTCTTAAGGTTTATAAAAAAGAATGTTTTAACTATGTGGATTTAGTGGGGGAGATGCACCGTTTTATACCGGCCCTACTCAAAATTAAGGGTTATAAAATCGGCGAATTAGAAGTTGACCACCGCCCCCGCCGGACAGGTAGGACTAAGTATAACTGGAAAAGAGGCATAAAAGGCAATCTCGACATGATTTCAATCTGGTTCTGGAAAAAATACGCCAGCCGCCCTCTCCACTTATTCGGCAGTTTCGGCTTAGCTTTAATTTTAATTTCCATTGTCGCCGGTTTTCTGGCTATTTACGGAAAAATTTTTAACGCCCAGGATTTATCAGACACGGCTTTAACGGAATTATCTATGTTCGGGCTTTTAATTGGCATCCAGTTTTTCGTTTTTGGCCTGTTAGCCGATATGCTGTCTAAAAATTATTTTGCGGCGACGAAGGACAGGGTTTATGACATTAAAGAAGTGATTGAAAACAAATAATTTTTGACAATATTTTTTATGTCCATTAATCTCAATAATTTATCGGAGGAGAAACTGGAGGAATTAAGATTGCACGACGAAGTGATTGCTAAAAAATATGACGGAATCAGGGAACGGAATAAATTTTCCCGTTATTATCAAGATTATTGGTTAAATAAGATTTTAGATAATTTAGAAAAAGAACCGCGAAAAGCGCTTGATTATTGTTGTGGCACAGCCAGTCTGTATCCTGTTTTAAAAAGCCGTTTTCCTCAAACGGAATATATCGGCATTGATATTTCCCGGGAGATGATAAAGGTCGGCCGACATAACTATGGGAGCAATAAAAATTTTATTTTGCGTCAGCAGGACGCGGAAAATCTTGATTTAGAAAATGATTTTGAGGCGGTTATCGCCCGCGGGGCTTTCCATCATTTACCTGACCCGACCCGGGGTGTTGAACAAATATATAAAATTTTAGAGCCCGGCGGGTTATTAATAATTTCCGAGCCGGTAAGCACCGTCCTGCATAAGTTAATAAGGAAAATAGTTTATCGGCTAACCAGCCATTTTAGCGCTACTCACAAATCTTTCTATTTCAGCGAACTTAAAAATTTATTAAATAATAACGGATTTGAAATTATAAAAGCGGAGAGATTCGGCCTTTTGGCCTTCCCTTTCGGTTTTCCCGATATTTTTCCTTTCGTAAAATATTTCCCCTTTTTCATTTTAAAACCGCTTGTAAAAATAGATGATTTATTGGCCAAAATTCCTCTAGTAAAAAATTTAAGCTGGTCAATAATTATTACCGCCCGTAAAATAAATTAGCTTATCGCCGGTAAATTATTTAGCCGTTTGGCTTTATGGCGGCCCTTTTATTTATCCCGTTATTTGTTATTAAAGTTAAAAAATAACCTATGAACCCCATTAGAAGTTCGGTAGATGTCTTCTGTCAAGGGGAAAGATAAGTGTAATTAGGTACAATTATGAAAAAAAATGATAAAATTTCTAATTTAATTAAAACTTCTAACCCCGTTAGAAATAGATTTCTAAGCGGGGCTAACGGGGTGAAATTGATTTATCTGGCTAACGCCAGAATCCCGACCGAAAAAGCCCATGGCAGACAGATAATGAAAATGAGCGAGGCTTTCGCCGAAACTGGGTCAGAGGTGGAACTTGTCGTCCCTCAAAGATTTTCTAAAATTAAAGAAAATCCTTTTTTGTTTTACGGGGTAAAGAAAAAATTTAAGATAAAAAAAATATTTTCTCTTGATTTAGTCAATTTGGGCCGAGTAGGCTTCTGGGTTCAGACTATAAGTTTTTTAATATTGGCTAAAATTTATTTAACTTTTAAGAGTTATGATATTTTGTACACCAGGGAGCAGTTGGCCGGGCTATTTTTTAATAAGTTTGTTTTAGAATTGCATTCTTTGCCGGAAAATATTTCAAGAATCCATAAAAAAATTTGGCCAAAGGCGAAATATTTGATTGTTCTGACGAATTTTATAAAAGACGGGCTGGTTAACTTCGGTCTTCCCGCTGATAAAATTTTAATAGCCCCCGACGGAGTGGATTTGAAAGAATTTGATATAAATCTTACCAAGGAAGGAGCCAGGGAAAAATTCGGTTTGCCGACAGGGAAAATAATTCTGGGCTATACCGGAAGTTTTAAAACCATGGGTATGGATAAGGGTATTTCGGATATATTGAAAGCTTTAAAAATTATTTTAAATGAAAGGCAGGACATTTTTTTTCTGGCCGTGGGCGGGAGTAAGGAGGATATAAACTATTACAAAGGGATTACTCAAAGTTTAGGCGTGGCCAACAATATTTTTCTGCTTCCCCGGGTTGGCATTAGGGAGCTGGCAGTTTATCAAAAAGCCTGCGATATTCTGCTGATGCCTTTCCCGTATAAAAAGCATTACGCTTTTTATATGTCGCCCATAAAGATGTTTGAATATATGGCCAGCCAGCGGCCGATAATCACTTCAGACCTGCCGGCTATCAGAGAAATTTTAAACGAAGATAAGGCTTTTTTTGTTAAGCCCGATAATCCGGAGAGTTTAGCTGAAGGTATTAAGGAAGTGTTGCAAAATAGGGCCTTAGCTGATAAAATTTTAAAGAAAGCTTATCAGGATGTTAAACATTATACCTGGAAAAATAGGGCTATAAATATTATTAATTTTATCCCGCCACTTTACAATTAATGCGGTCGGGATCCTCCGCCTTTGTTGGGGTGATAAATAAAATTATGGATAAGATTAAATGCAGTATAATTATCCCGGTTTATAATGAAGAAGGCGCAGTCTTGGGGGTAATAGAAGAAGTGAAGGCCGTGGTTGTCGGACTGGGCATAGAATATGAAATAATCGCCGTGAATGATTGTTCAAAAGACGGGAGCGGGAAAATCATAGACCAAATAGACGGCATCAAAGTAATCCATCATACCGTGAACAAAGGATATGGCGCGAGTTTAAAGACCGGCATAAAAGAAAGTAAATACGACTGGATTATTATTTCGGACGCGGATGGCACATATCCGATAAAAGAAATTCCTAACCTGGTTAAGTATATTGACGAGTATGACTTAGTGGTGGGAGCAAGGGTAAAAGAAGGCAGCGCCATACCCTTTGAAAGAAAATTCGCGAAGAAATTTTTAAACAGCTTTGCCGGTTATCTGGCCGGCAGAAAAATTCCCGACCTGAATTCCGGTTTAAGAATTTTTAATAAAAATATTGTCTATAAATATTGGGGATTATTTCCTGAACGTTTTTCTTTCACTTCCACCTTAACCATGATTTCTTTAACCAGGGGTTATGAAACAAAATTTGTTCCGATTGGTTATGATAAAAGAGAGGGGAAGTCATCCATCAAACCGGCTGATTTTTTTAAATTTTTAAGATTAGTCTTGAAATTGTCGTTATTTTTCCGGCCGTTAAAAGTATTTTTCCCGATTAGTTTAATGATATTATTATTAGCGGCTTTAATACCGGTATTGTTTTTTGTCGGAGTTACTGATTTATTTTTAGACACAACCTTTATCGTATTATGCGCAACAGCTCTGCAGACATTCTTTTTTGGCTTGTTGGCCGAGATTGTTATTTATAATAAATAAATTATAATGATTTTAAATATACTAAAATCAGCCATAAAAAATAAACTGGGTATTATTCAGTATCCTTCCTTTATTACTTTTTTAGTAACCTGGCAATGCAACGGCCGGTGTATTTTCTGCGATGTCTGGAAGAGAAAGCCGGCAATAAACGAAGAATTGTCCGTTGAGGAGATTAAAAAAATATTTAAACAATTTAAAAAAATTGATGTTTTGCGCCTTAGCGGCGGCGAACCCTTTTTACGCGCTGATTTAGCCGATATAATCAACGGCATTGAGGAAGTTAATCCTCCGGCAATGATCCATATTACCACCAATGGAATTTTAACCGATCGAATTATAAAAACAATCAAAGCCGTAAAGCCCTTGCGAAAAATTCATCTTAAAGTGTCAATTGATGATATAGGAGAAAAACACAATAAAATAAGAAACGTCCCTGATGCCTATGATAATGCCTTTAGAACCGTGAGAGAGCTTGCTGGGCTAAGAAGCAAAACAAACTTTCATCTTGGAGTAAATCAGGTTATTGCCGAAGAGAGCCAAATTGACTCCTACCCCGCGCTTGAAAATATTTTTAAAAAATACGGGGTTCCGGTATACCCCGTGATTGCCCATAGCGCGAATAGTCTTTATAGCGGAAAGGGCGTAGCTGACCCGAGCAGTTATTTAAAAACCTTCACGCCTTTTTCCAAGCCGGAATTAAAGCGTTTTTTTAATATGGTGCTTAAAAAAAACAAGGAAAACAAGAATTTAACCGAACGAATAGTGGATAGGTATCGTCTAAAAGGTTTATATAACAGATTGGTTGAAAATAAGAATAAACCTCAGCCGAAATGCGTCGCCCTGAATAACCACTTGAGGATATTGCCGAACGGCGATATTCCCATCTGTATTTATAACAGTACGGTTGTGGGTAATTTAAAGGAAAATAAATTTAAAGACATCTGGTTTAATAAGGGGATGGCTCCCAGCAGAAAGTGGGTACGGAATTGTTCGGGGTGCTGGCAGGGTTGCGAATGCAAAGTAAATGGTATTTATACGGGGGACATCTGGAAAGGGCTGATTTGTTGATTATAGAATCTTTTAAATATGAAATATGGAAATTTATAATAGGATTCTTAGGAAAATAAAACAAAAGTACGATACCCTAAAAAAGAATCGGCTGGAAATTATCCTTTATCATTCCGTTTCTAGGGAAGAAAATATTTTTACAAGCTCCGGCCACAACATCAAACCGGATGATTTCAGAAAACAAATCCAATATCTAAAAGAGAATTTTAAGGTTATCCCCTTAAGACAAATCCGCGAGATCTTTTCCGGGGATAAAATTTTTGACGGCCCGTACGCCTGCGTCTGTTTTGACGACGGGTATTTAAATAATTTAACGGAAGCTTATCCCATTCTTGAAGAATTAAAAATTCCGGCGACAATTTTTATTTGCCCGTCCGTTTTGGGCAATAAGGGTTTATTATGGAGAGATAAAATAAATTTTTTAATTAGCCGGGGCCTCGCGGATGATTTTGTCGGGTATCTTAAAAAAAGTAAAAATTCCCATAAATATCGCTTTGCCATGTTAAAGGAAATGACTTTTTATAAATGGTCAAAAAATAAATCAGCTATTACCGATATGTCAATCCGGGAAGATTTGGATCAATATTTTACTGAAAAAAATATATCCGAATCGCGGATCGCTAAACAATGCAATCTTTTTATGGAAAGGCGCGATTTAACCGGTTATGAATATTTGGATTTTGGCAACCATACCTGGTCTCATCCTTTAATGACCCTATTGGATTATGAACAGCAGAAGAAGGAGATCCTTAAAGCTCATGAGTATCTAAGCGAAGCGGGGATCGTTCCCTTTGCCCTGGCTATGCCTTTTTCCCCGTTTAATGACGATACCATAAAGATTTGCCGGGATATCGGGTATACCTTCCTGTTAACCGTTGCCAGCAAAAGTAATATTTTAACTTCAGAGAATAAAGATTTTTTTGTTCTTCACCGTTGGATGGCCGCTCCGGGGTTATTAAAAAAATTAAAAGCCGTTATTTAATAAAGTTTAAGGCAAATTTACCATGAGGAAAAAATATGACCAAAACATATTAAATACAAGGTTTGATAAAGAATCCGGGAGCTGGAAAAAACTTTATGAAACGGATAAATCAAGTCTATTTAAATATAATAATAAAAAATACCGCCAACAGTACGCGCTGGAAATGATCGGAGAAGGTTCCGGGTTAATTTTAGATTTAGGCTGTGGGTCGGGCAGTTTTTTTGAACTATTGGGAAAATTGGGCTACCGGGTTGTTGGTCTTGATTCTTCTTCCGGTATGGTTGAATTAGCCGCCGCTGAAGCGCGGAGATTGAATAATGGCCTGGTTATCCGGGGTAACGCGCTAAAACTTCCGTTTGCCGATAGCGCATTTAACGCCCTGTTAGCCGTGGGGTTGCTTGAATATTTTCCGGCCGATGAGGATTTTTTGGAAAAAATAAAAAAGATAATGAAGCCCGGCGCTAAAATAGTTATAACTCTAAGAAATGCCCTGTGTTTTGAAAGAAAACTCTGGAAGTTTTACGGGAAAATTGGCCTAAATAAATTTCAAGCCGATTATTACTATCGGGAACATAATCCGATAAAATTTGAATCCCTGCTTAAATCAATGGGATTTCAAAATATTCAAAGGCGTTTTTGCCATTTTTATCCTTTTCCCTGGCCGATAAGCAAACTGGCCGGACCATTAAACTCTTTTTTCGCCAATAAGATGGAAAAATGGTTTTCCGAAAGTTTTATAAATTTTTTGGGCTCAACCTATTTAGTCTCCTTTACCGCTCCCAGCAGCGGGTTAGGGGGGCAAAAGACAGAACCAAAAGATATATCGAATTATTTAAAATGTCCGGTGACGGGACAGGCCGTTAAGAAAGCTGATTCTTTCGTTCTTAACAAATTAAATAAAAAAATTTCCAGCGGAGAATTGTATAATCGGGGAGGGAAGAAAATAAAAGAAAAACTGGATGAAGCTTATATTACGGCGGATAAAAAAATAATTTATCCCGTTAAAAATAGGGCGCCAATATTTTTAGAAGAAGAGTCTTTTAATTTTTACGCTGATTTATTATGAGAAATTTTATTTTGCGGGCAAAAAAGATAATAAATACTATTAAATATAACTGGCCGATAATTGTTATTATTGGCTTAGCGTTTATTGTCCGTTGGCGCGGGATATATTTTGACTATCCTTATGGCGTAAATTATATCTGGGACGAAGTTTTACACATGACTTACCTTATGGAAATAATTGAGAGAAAAAGCGTGTTCATCCAGGGACCGCCAAACCCGGTACTGCTGCCCTTATTATATTTTCCGATTTTAATTTTAAGAATTTTATATATCGGCCTGCGGGAAGGGATTTATGGCGTTGATGAACTAAAGGGTTATATAATCGGGAGCGGCCTGGGCCAAATTTTTATAATTATAAGATGGTACGCGGTATTTTTTGGCACAGCCACGGTATATTTAGTATACAGAATTGGCAAGTTAATTTTTAAGAATAAATTCAGTTTCTATTATGCTTCCCTGGTTTATGCTCTTAGCTTAGTGCCCGTGTATTTATCTCATTGGGGCAAAGCTCATGTCCCCATGGTTTTCTTCCTTGTTTTTTCCTTATTCTTTATTTTAAAATTTGAACAAGAAAAGAAAATAAAATTTTTTTATTGGTCAACGGCGATGGCCGCCTGCTCTTTATCCGTGCATTATGTCGGGTTAACGGCTGCTATTTTTCCCTTCCTGGGGTTTATTTTCAATAAATCTATTATTCTTAGCGAGCCCAATATTGGTACATCCCAAAAACCATTTATTGGAAAATTACTCCGTAATAGAATTTTAATAAAGTCTTTTATCCTCTACGCCGCCATAGCCTCCTTTTTTTATTTAACCGTTTATAGCAGTATCGTAAGGTTCGTAACGAGCGAAAATTCAACCATGTCGGTGGGCGCGCTGGAGAGATTTTATTATATATTCAGAGGTTCTTTTCGCCTTGACCCGGTCTTTACGGTTTTGTCTTTAGCCATAATTATTTTATGTTTTAAGAAATTTTTAAAGCACAGAATAATCAGGTATATAATGTACGGTTTATTTTTTAACTATTTATTGATGGCGACTATTTTTGCCTCACCCATAAGAACGCGTTTGTTGCTGGTGTTTATGACCTTATCCGTTCCTTTAGCCGCCGGTTATTTGGTCGGATATTTAAAGAACAGAAATTTAAAAAATTTTTATATATACCTAATCGCTTTTTTACTGATTCTGCCTTCCGGTTTCGCCACTTCGCGCTGGTTAAACCTGGTAGAGAATAATACCTCCATAGAAATCGTGGGGTGGTTGCGGGAAAATTTAAAAAAAGATGAAGTCGCTTACTATTTTAGCGAGAATAAACCTTTAAATGCGCCTCTTTCTTATGAAGCAGCTTTATGGCATAAAGAAAATAATGGCGTGGAAAATTCAAAAAAAATTAATTATATCATCGGCCATAAGGATGAATTTAAGGGCAAAGGGATAGACTTAAGGTCGGACTTATACCATAACAGGTTTGAGGATTTAGGCGGGGAAGAGACTAAGTACGTAATTGTTTTTTATTTCCGCGCCAGTGATGTTTCCGGAAAAACCGTTAGTCTTCCTCGCAAGAAACAAGCCGATGATATCCTGGAGAATGTAAGAAAGTATCATCATTTAGAATTGGTTAAAACTTTTTCGCCAACCAATAATAAAGAAATAATGGAGCGGGGCGATACGGACGTTCTGAATAACCCGCAATACTGGAAATCATTTTTATATCTGGAAAAGAGCGGTCCATTATTTGAAATTTATGAAATAATTAAATAATTTATAAAAAAATGTTTACAAAAATAAAAGATTGTTTATTAAAAAATAAAACCAGGAAAAATTTTACCATTTATACAATTGTCGGCGCTTTTATTTCGCTGGTAAATATTATTTTAGTCTGGCTTTTGATAGATATTTTTCATATCTCTACTTTAATCAGCACAACCGCGGTCGTGGGCTTATTATTTATAGTAAAATTTATTATGTACCGCAAGACCGGATTTACGGAATAATTATAAAGGTTCCGTTTAGCCGTAAGACACCGTTTGGCGGTGAAAAATAAAAAAATGTTCATAAGAGAAATTATTAAAAAAGCAAAAATTCACTGGCTTGGGCTCTTACTGGCCTTTATTGTCGGCCTGCTTGCAGTCTGGCCGACTTTGTATTCTATAAATAAAGTAGGCAGAGAAAATTTTAAGGGAATTTACCCGATGTTTAGTAACGATGAAGTTCATTATCTGTCGCAGATTAAGGAAGTGTTGGACGGGCATCCCGAATTAGGCAATACTTTTATCGCGGAGCATAAAGACAGGCCGGCGGCCCGGCCGGCGTTTGCCGCCCGAATTTTAGCCGGTGTTTCCGGGATTTTCAACATTTCGGTGCCAAAATTAGGAGCAATTAATGATTTTTTTCTGCCGGCTGCCGGATTTGTTTTATTGTATTTTCTGTTTTTCCGGGTTACTAAAAATAAAAGGATATCCGTATTTTTTCCCGTTTTTTATTTTATTATATTTTTAAGAGAGTTCGGCCGCCCCATTAACCCGCAATTTAGTTTTATTTTTTTTATTTTAGGCCTGCTCGCTTTAACGGCTATAATAGAGAATTTAGAGATAAAGAAAAAATTTATTTTTTATAATATTTTACTAGGGGTTGTGTTGGGGCTCTTGATAAGACTTTATCCTTATTATTGGACTTCCATTTTTGTTTTATACGCGGTTTATTTTTTCTTGTTGATTATAAAAGAAAAGAGATTTTTTTATTATTTGTCAGGCTGGGTTGTCTTTGCCTTAGTCGCGCTTTTTACCAGCTTAACTTATTTTATTAATATTAATAAGGCCGCTTTAAACCCATTCTTTCCTGAAGTAAGCGCGAGACTTGGCATGGTAAGCACCCATTGGCCGGGATGTTTTATTAACGTCTCGCTGCTTGTTGTTTCTTTGCTAGCCGTCTATTTGATAAAAGACAAGATAAGGGATTACCGGCGGCTGTTTTTAGCTTATTCTTTGCCTCTTAGCGGGATAATAGTCAATTGGCAGAATATAATAACCGGTAAATATCTGCAATTTAGCAGCCATTACTATTTAGTCACGATTTTATTTGTTTTACTGGCCTTAGCGATTATTACAGAGCCGGCTATTAAGTCTTATAAAGAAAGCAAATCTAAGATCGTCTTGCTTTTTTTCTTTTTAGTTTTATCCTTTTTATTTTATCGCCACAGCCATGACGCGCTTGCTTCAATTTATGTAAGCGAGGAGAAGATAGAGAAAACGGCGGGAGACCAGGAACTGTCTTCTGTCGCCAGCTGGATTAATGCCAACACTTTGCCAGACTCTTCTTTTTTAACTTTCGGGGAGGACTATGGCTGGCTGATTCCGATTTATACGCGGGGCAACCTGTTTACGAACGCCTACGCCAGTTATTATTTAACTTCAGATGAAGAACTGGAAGACCGGTGGGTAATAAAGAATATTTTTAATAAAAATTTTAACGCGGAATATATATTTAAAGGATACCGGGGCTTTCTCGGCAATAAATTTCTTGATGAATATCAAAATAAAGAAGTAAGAAGAAAAATTAAAGAATTTTTTACCAGAAAGAAATATGAGGAAAACGTGTTGCTGCCGAGCGAATATATTGCCAAAGTATTAAATAAATATGATAATTATAAGAATTTGGATTTAGGGGAACTGTTTAGTCTGTATTCGATAGATTATATTTTACTGGATAAAAATAGTGTTGATAAAGAAATCATTGAAAAATTTGACACGGAAGAGCGTTTTAAATTATTAGAGGAGATAGGCGGAAGCAAAATATATAAGTTTATTAAATATTAGATAATCCGGAATTTTTGTAATCTTGTCAATTTTATTGGATTGTTGTAAAATGTCATAATATTGGCATTCGGGGCAAACCAGTATTAAGGATATTGAGGGTTGTGGGAGGCTTGCCTTTAGAACATTATTAAATTTTTATATGAATTTAGTTAAATTTTCTTATCATATTATTAGAAATAAGAAGCTATTTTTCGGCTTAGCGGCATTATTAGCGATTTTTTTAGTGATTTATTTAAATAGATTATCCGCGCCGACGGAGTTAGTAGAAGATAGCCTTAAGACCACGCCGGTTTCTATTAATATTTATCTGACGGATGATAACAGCCAAAAATTTCAAAACCAGTATGTTTTAGCTTATTTTGACATTTATCTTCATAAGGCGGCTGATTTATATTTAGTTGATGTTGCCCCTGAATTTATAGGAGATATTGCTCTTAATGATTATAAATTATATTATGATTTTAATTTTGATCAGCAATTAGATTCTAATGATAAACCGGTTGAAAATTATTTAGATGTTATATTATCCGGCGACCAGGAGATCGGTAAGGGCGGGAAGCAGTATGAAAATAAACTAAAGCTTGCCAGGTATCGTTTTTATCTAATCAGCCAAAAGCTTAGCAGTACCGATTTTTCCGGAAGTTTGAAATCAATTAAATTTGGCATGGAGGACGTCGCGACCGGTAAAAAAATTAAGAACAAAGATATTAACGAAAGAATTATCAACAAATCTTCCTTTAAATATTTTGATTTAATTTCTGATATTAATAAATTTAAAGTTTTAAACCCCTATTTTTTAGTTAACGAAAAAAATAAGGAAATAGTCCTGCCGGCCGGCAACTATAACATAGGCAGGACAATTATTATTCCAAGCGGCTATACTTTAAAAATTCAGCCCGGCTCGACCCTTATTTTTTCTCCCAAAACTTCATTAGTGAGCTATAGCAATATTATTGCCCAAGGCAACCCATCAGCCCCGATTAATTTTATGGCTGGCGGTAAAGAGCCATGGGGAGTTCTAGCTGTCTTAAACACTGACAAGCAAAGTATTTTTGATTACTGTAAATTTTCATCCGGCAAAGATGATTATATTAATGGTGTTTATTTTTCAGGCATGCTTTCAATTTATCATTCAAAAGTTAAGATTAGTGATTCTAGATTTTCAAACGCCAAGGCCGACGATTCTTTAAATATTAAATATAGTTCAGCCGAGCTCTCTCAAAATACTTTTTCAGATAACGCCGCCGATGGCATTGATTTTGATTTTATTAAAGAAGGTTTTATTAAACAAAGCGAGTTTTACAATAATGGCAACGATGCCATTGATTTAAGCGGCTCAACCATTTTAATAGAGAATAATTATATAGAAGGTTCGGGCGACAAAGGCATAAGCGTTGGCGAGAAATCACTAGGTACTTTAATTTATAATAATATTTTAAACGGCTGTAATATTGGCGTTGAAATTAAAGATTTGTCCGACATAAAGATAATCAATAACGTTATTATTAATAATAAAATTGGCTTAAACGCCTATCAAAAGAAACCCGTTTTTGGCGGCGGTAAAGCCGAAGTCTATAATTCAATTCTTTGGCAAAATGAACTTGATATCCAAATGGATGAAAAATCAAAAATTAACATCTATTATAGTAATATTAAAGACGCTAACGGCCAAAATAATAATTTTAATTACGAGCCGGTTTTTACTAATCCCGTTCTTAAAGATTATTCAATTGATTTGAAAAAATCAGATAAGCAATTCGCGCAGGGCGGCAATAATGAGATTCTGGTGAAAGAGCTAAAAATTGAGTTGCCGCAAGCGCCGGTTGGCTTAAATAATTATCTAAAATAACCAATAACTATGTATAGTTTCCGTTTTATCAAAAGATTTATTGGGGAAAGGAAGAAAAAAGTCCTGATCGGCTTGGTTCTATGCCTTATTGTTATATTGCCGACCTTTATTTATTTAGAAAAAAATAAAAATACCTTAATCCATAATAAATATATCTATAATAAATATATCTGGGCTTTGATGCCTGTTTATCGCTCTTTAAAAAATTTTGTCAATGAAACGCCTAATATCCTTTATCTGCATAAAATGAAGAGCGACGTTGGTATTCCTGGTTATCAGCTAATAATTGAAAGGGCTGATTTAGAAAGATTAAATAATAATCTGCCAAGTCCTTTTGTTGACGGAGCGTTCGTCGGCTTTCCTGAACTGACCGATAAGTTTCAGAAGCCCGTGCCGGCTAAGTTTTTTGCCGGAGGCCAAGAATACAAAGTTAAGGTAAGCTACCGCGGTGATCATTCAAATCACTGGACTAAAGAAAAGAAATCATGGGAAATAAACTTTGATAAGGATAGTCTATTTAATGGCCTAAAAGCTATTAAATTGATTATTCCGAAAAGCCGCGAATATTTTGCCGAATATTTAGATGCGTACCGGGCAAAAAAATTTGGTTTAAATCCGGCCGAGACAAGTTTTATTAGTTTAAAAGTAAATAACAAAAATTACGGAGTTTATTATCAATTTGAAGATTTGTCGAAAGAGTTTCTGGAAAAGAATGAGTTGCCCGTAGATGCTAATTTATATGTGACGGATGATGATACTATAAATTTAAATGAGCAGAATTCCGCCTCAAATGATGTTATATTCTGGAAGAAGCAAACGAGCGATAAGATTTTTAATTACGATAATTATAGCGAGATAGATTTTTTATTAAGTCTTCAGGATAAAAAGGAATTTTCGGACATTTTACCTAATATTATAAACCTAGACAATTTTTATAATTGGCAGGTGCTTTCGATTTTAGCGGGCAGTTCGCATCAGTGCGATAGAGGCAACTGGCGCATTTATTTTAACAATAGCCGCGGCAAATTTGAGTTTATTCCCTGGGATGTAAAAATAAGGCCGGCTATCGGCGATAAAATATTTGATAATATTTTAGTCGGTAAAATATTATCCGACCCCAAAAGAGAATATGAACGCAATCAGGCGCTTTGGAATTATGTCCGGGAGGAAAAAAATTTAGCCGATGATCTTGAAGTTTATGATCAGATTTATGAAAAACTTAAGCCGGCGTTTTATGCGGATTGGACTAAAACTGATAATAATTATAGATTTGATAAACAAGTTGAGGGCGTCCGTCAAGATTTTATCAATATATTTAATGACGCGAAACAACTTTTTCTAAATGACCGTTCAGATTTAAACGTTAGCTATCGGCCGTCAAAGCAGATAATCAGTATTGATTTAACCGTTGACAATTTTAGCGGCTTAATTTTGGAATCAATTGTTTTGCCTTTTAGAAATCTTTCCGATTACGCCGAGTTGTATCACGATTCCAACGGGGATGGGGAGTTAACTGCCGCCGATACACTCGTTGCCCGCGCCACTATTTCCAAAAAAGACCAACGATTTCTATTTAATGATTTAAATCAATTTTTCTTTAGTCAAAGAGTTTACCAGGAAGATACCAAACAGAGTTCGTTAATTCCCAAAAAACATACCCTGTTCATAAAATTGAATAATTACTCGGATTTTAAATCCGGATCTTTGGACGTCGATAAAGTTGAATTTCAGTTTATTAACGCCGTCACTGAAAAAGTGGTTCAAGTCAAAAGATAGGCGGTAATTCCGTTTATTAATTGATTATAATAAACTATGCTTAAGCCAAACCTTCATTTCCAACGTTTTGAATTTAAATATTATTTACCGAAGAATAAAGCGGATAAAATAATTCCGGCGTTTCTTAGGCATATGAATTGGGACCCCTACATTATCGGCCGAGACGAAGATTATTATTACGTCAACAGCTTATATTTTGATTCACCCGATTTTGGTTGCTTTTTTGATAAGGAAAGCGGGGTAGCAGACAGAAAAAAATTGCGTTATCGGTTTTATAATGATATAAATGAAGAAAGTCCGGTCTTTCTAGAAATCAAACGAAAGAAAGATGAGTTGGTAATCAAAGACAGAGTAAGTTTGAATTGTTTTGAATGTCAAAACACCAAATTAGATCAAGTGCTAAAAAAAGCCAAAAAACAGGATTACGAAAACGAATTTTTCAATGAACTGATATGGTTTAAGTGCCGTAATTCCCTGCAACCCAAGCTTTTTGTCCGCTATAAGAGAAAAGCTCTTATCGGCAAGCTTGATTCAAAATTGCGGGTTACTTTCGACTACGATATAAAAACCCAGCAATCATCCAGTCTTACGCCCAACCCCCGGAAATTTGTTGATGTTTATAAAGACGGAGTTGTACTTGAATTAAAATACAATAATGTTTTGCCGAATTGGCTTCATAGAATTATTCAGCAGTTTGACCTTAGACGTTTGGCTTATTCAAAATATTGCAATAGTCTGCGGCAGGTTCACCCTTATCTGGACGATAATAATTATTCTCCTTATTAAATAAATTAATTAATAAATAAAAAATTTATGTTAGACAATCTTTTCAATGTTTCGGCCGCGTCCAGCCAACTTACCCTTGGCGCAATAATCATAGACCTTGTTTTGGCCTTTATTTTATCCTTTATCGTTGCCGTCGTGTATAAAAATACCCACAAGGGCTTATCGTATTCCCAATCTTTTACCTTCACCCTTATTCTTATCGGGATTCTTGTGAGTGTGGTTATAATGGTTATTGGCAATAGTTTAGCGGTTGCTTTTGGCGCTTTCGGGACATTTTCCTTAATTCGCTTCCGAACAGCCATTAAGGACACCCGCGATGTGGCCTTCATCTTACTGGTCGTTACTATCGGCCTTTCTGTCGGCACCAGGAATTACCTTATAGCTATTTTGGCAACTGTTTTTACTCTGGCGGTTGTTTACGGGCTGAATAAAATCAACTTCGGTTCAATCAGAAAATTTGATTTTATTTTGAATTTTTCCGTTCTTACCAAAACGTTTTCTAATGACAGAATGCGTGATGTTTTTAAGGAATACCTTAAATACGACAATTTATTAAACGTTACTTCGCGTGAAGGCGGTAAGTTTCTTGATTACAGTTTTAATATTAAATTTATTTTGAATTCTGACATGGAGCAATTTCTCGGTAAATTCAATTCTCTTGAAGGCGTTGAAGACGTTGATTTAATCAGCGCTAAAAATGATATTGAGTATTAAATATAGCCGGTTCATCAGTCCCTTAAAAGAGGAGAGTGTCATCTTATATTTTTAGCGCGTAAAGCGGGCCAAGTCTATGAATAAGTAGTTAGATTTAAGAATAATTGTTTTTAAAAATCCCCCGGAAGGGGATTTTTAATTGCTAGATGTTTACCGCAATTTTATAA
The DNA here is from genome assembly GCA_028711415.1 of Patescibacteria group bacterium. Taxonomy (GTDB): domain Bacteria; phylum Patescibacteriota; class Patescibacteriia; order Patescibacteriales; family JAQTRU01; genus JAQTRU01. Next base: position 29,319 of record JAQTSG010000002.1, read on the forward strand.
ATAGCTGAATTTGTTATATAACAAGGAATTTGATTTATTTATTTAATATTAGGTAAATATTAATAAAATTGACACCTATTGACACCCATTGACACCCCGCGGTATAATAATAATATGAATAACGACGAAATAAAATCAAATGCGGTTTACACTACCCTGGAGGCCCAAGAGCTATTGAAAATAAGCAATAGCACTATTAAACGTCTGCTTAAAAAGGGGCTAATAAAAGCCAATAAGGTTGGAGGCCAATATCGTATTTTAGGTAAGGAAATATTGCGTTTAGTGTCTCCGGAGGTAGAAAAGAAAGCCGTAAAGTCATATCTGGGCCTGAAACAAAAGGTTGTGGATAAAATCAATAGATGGTAATTTTTAGGAGTTAGATATTTAAAAAGATAAACAAATGTTTAATGATAATAGGCTAATAACCATAATAAAATTATCAAGGCGGGCCTTTGGCCAATATAAGAAACAGATTGTCATTTTAACTGTTCTGGGTTTTTTAATCGGCTTACTGGAGGGAATCGGTATTAACGCCTTAATCCCTCTTTTTTCTTTTATTGTCGGTCAAGAGAATGGCGGAGACGACTTTATATCCCAGACAATTGAAAAAATATTTTTATACGCGCATATTGATTTTAATGTAAAATTTTTGCTTATTTTTATTTCTTCATTATTTATTTTTAAAGCTTTTGTTCTAATATTATTTTCTTATATTATTATTAAGATAACCGCAAGTTATGAAGAGCGGACCAGGAATAATTTATTTGAGGCTACCCTAAAAGCTGACTGGCCTTATTTACTTGAGCAAAAACTCGGGCACCTTGAGACAATTTTAATGATAAATATATCCCAGGGTTCAAATTTATTGCGCCATATTAGCAATACTATTATGGTGCTTACCAGCCTGATTATTTATATTTTAGTGGCTATAAACATTTCCATTTACATCACTTTAATAACCTTGATTTTGGGGTTGTTGTTATTCCTCGTGTTTAAACCCCTTATTTACAGGGTAAGGACATTATCTCGCAAAACAGAACGATTAAATAAAGAAATTTCTCATTATGTTAACGAAAATATAGTCGGGATGAAGACAATAAAAGCTATATTCGTGGGTAACAAGGTGGCCCGAGCCGGCCGGGAATTTTTTCGCCAGTTAAAAGATATGCAGGTTAAACAAACTTTATTGAGTAATATCACGGGAGCTTTTATGCAGCCGGTAAGCCTGGTTTTTGTCTGTATAGTCTTCGCTTTATCTTATCGGTCTTCAAATTTTAATTTTGCCGCTTTAGTAGCGGTAATCTATTTAATTAAACAGATATTTTCCTACTTTGAACAACTACAGACAAAAGCTCTAATTATCAACAGTTCAATCCCATACTTAAGGAATGTGCTGGATTATGAGGATCAAGCCGGAAGGAATAAAGAAAAAAGCCTCGGCTCAAGCCATTTTAAATTTAACAGTCTTTTGGAATTTAGGGGGGTAAATTTCTCCTATAATCCCGGTAAAAAAATTCTTGTTGATTTAAATTTTAATATTAAAAAAGGAGAATTGGCCGGATTAATCGGTCCTTCGGGAGTTGGGAAAACAACCACCACGGATTTAATTCTCCGTTTATTCGCGCCCACCAGTGGAGAAATTTTACTTGACGGAAAAAATATCAAAGAAATCAATCTTGAAGAATGGAGAAAAAATATAGGTTATGTTTCCCAGGATATATTTTTAATAAATGATACGATTGCCAATAATATCAGATTTTATGACGGTTCAATTACTGACGAGGATATAGCCGAGGCGGCTAAAAAGGCCAATATTTATGATTTTATCCAGAGTTATCCGAATAAATTTTCTACCATAATCGGCGAAAGAGGGGTTCTGCTTTCTGCCGGGCAGCGGCAAAGGATTGCTATTGCCAGAGTTTTAGCCCGCCAGCCCAGAGTTTTACTGCTTGATGAAGCTACCAGCGCCCTAGATAATGAATCAGAAGCGAAGATTCAGGAAGTAATTAAAAATCTGAAAGGGAAGATAACTGTTTTGGTTATTGCCCACAGATTATCAACCGTTATTAATTCTGATAAATTAATTGTTTTGGATAAAGGAAAAATTGTTGAGCAGGGCAGGCCGCAGGAATTGTTAAAGGATAAAAATTCTTATTTTTTCAAAGTATATAATATTATAGAAAAATAAATATCAATATCCGCCCGTTTCCGCCAAGTTGTTTGGGACATAACTACTAACTAATAAATTTAAATCAATATATTAGCCTTTAATAGGCAGATGAATGAAAATATGATAAATTTAGACAACAAAACTATCTTAATAACAGGAGGAACGGGTTCTTTCGGAAGAAATTTCGTTAAGTATTTATTGGAAAATTTTTTAGTAAAAAAAGTTATTGTTTTTAGTCGTGATGAATTAAAACAATCGCAGATGCAGGCGGAAATTAAAGATGAAAGATTAAGATTTTTTCTCGGCGATGTCCGGGATCTGCAAAGATTGCAGAGGGCTTTTAACGGAGTTGATATAGTTATTCACGCTGCCGCTTTAAAGCAGGTGCCGACTCTGGAATATAACCCTTTTGAAGCGGTTAAGACTAATATTTTAGGCAGCCAAAACGTAGTCGATGCCGCTATTGATCAGGGTGTGGAAAAAGTAATTTTAATATCAACCGATAAGGCCGCGCAGCCGGTAAGTTTATACGGCTCCACTAAACTTTGCGCCGAAAAGCTCTTTATCAGCGGGAACGCCTATGCCGGCGGAAAAATTAAATTAGCTTGTGTGAGATATGGCAACGTTATCGGCAGCCGAGGCAGTATAGTTGAAACTTTGCTTGAGAAGAAGGCCGATAAGGTTTACATTACCGATAAAAGAATGACCCGTTTCTGGCTGTCCGTAGAAGAGAGCTTCCAATTAGTTTTATTCGCCCTGGATAATATGGTCGGCGGAGAAATTTTTATACCTAAAGTTCCCAGTATGAAGTTAGTTGATTTGTTTGAGGCCATTGCTCCCGGGATAGAGGAAGAAATTATCGGCATTCGACCGGGAGAAAAATTGCATGAAGTTTTACTTACCAAAGAAGAAGCTAAGCACGCCTTAGAGCTAGATAAATATTTTGTTATTTTACCGGAGTACGATGAGTTATTTGCTAAAGAAAAATCTAAAAAATTTAATAAGTATCTGGAAATTGGTAAAAAATTAACTGGAGATTTTTATTTTGGCAGCGAAAATAATGATAGATGGTTTACTAAAGAGGAATTTATTGCCATAACTAAAAAATTAAATGTATGATACCCTACGGACACCAAAAAATAGATCAAAATGATATCAGGGAAGTAATAAAAGTCTTAAAATCCGATTGGCTTACGCAGGGGCCGAAAGTCTTAGAATTTGAGAAAGCTTTAGCTAAATATTGCGGAGCTAAATACGCGGTCGCTACCAGCAGTGGGACGGCAGCTTTACACCTAGCTTATTTAGCGGCTGGCCTTAAAAGGGGCGATGAAGTTATTACCACCCCCAACACCTTTGCCGCGACGAGCAATATGCTGCTGGCTGTCGGGGCGAAGCCGGTTTTTTGCGATATTAGATTAGATACCAATAATATTGATGAGAATAAAATTGAAGGATTGGTAGCTAAGAGAACCAGGGCCATTGTTCCCGTTCATTTCGCCGGTCAACCTTGCGAGATAGAGAAAATTAGTAAAATAGCCAAGAAATATAAGCTGGCAGTTATTGAAGACGCTTGCCATGCGCTTGGCGCTAAATATAAAAACAGTAAAATTGGCAATTGTAAATTTTCCGATATGGCCGTATTCAGTTTCCATCCGGTTAAATCAATTACGACGGGCGAGGGCGGCGCGGTTTTGACTAATAATGAAGAATATTATAAGAAATTGATTTCTTTGCGCAGCCACGGTATCCATAAGGATGAAAAAGGCAAAAATGTTATGACTGAATTGGGTTATAATTACAGAATAACTGATATTGCCGCCGCCTTGGGCATAAGCCAATTAAAAAAACTGGATGGATTTATTAAAGCCAGGCGTTTGGTTGCCGAATGGTATAAGAAAGAATTAAAAGATATTAAAGAAATTATTTTGCCAGTTGAACTTCTCCATAATTATTCTGGTTGGCATATTTATGTGATTAGAGTAAAAGATAAAAAAGGGAGGGATGGGTTAATGGAATATTTAAAAGCCAATGGGGTCGGAGTTAATTTTCATTACCCGGCCGTTTACTCGCAGCCTTATTACCAAAAAAATGGCTACAGAAATATAGTTTTAAGAAAAACAGAGGAATATCAAAATTCTTGTATCACCTTGCCTTGCCATACTCAACTGACAAGAGCTGATATAAAATATGTTGCAAAGGTAATTAAGAAATTTTTTTCCGGACATGTTTATTAATAATTTCCGGCTTACTATCTCCGGGAGTAAATAAAATATTAAGGTAAACGTTATCGTATGATTATAAAAGAAATAGAAAAACCTAAACTAAGAAATTTAATCGGTTTGTCTGTTAAACATCATAGTGATGAAGATAAGATATCAAAAGAGAGTTTACTGAATAATATTAGATTTATTGGCTCGGGCAAGGGAGCGATAGCGCTTATTCTTGGGTATCTTACAGACAAAAAAATTATTGAAAATAAACTTAACGAAGTTATTGTCCCTGATTGGCTGGGATATTGGGTTTATAATCAAATTCAACCGTTTGCCTTTCCGACTAAAGAATTTTCAGACAGAGCGAAGGTGATTATGGTTTATCATCAATATGGTTTTCCGCAGAATATGGATATAATTTTAGAATACGCGCGAGAGAAGAAACTAATTGTAATAGAAGACTGCGCTCATGTGATAGAAAGTTATTACAAGGGGAAAAAACTCGGCACTTTCGGTGATTTTTCTTTTAATAGCTTCGGTAAATGGCTGCCTTGTTTTATTTTAGGCGGAGTGGAATCAAAATTTGATGATTTTAATACTTATGTTGATAAAGCGTTATTAAACGTTCCTCTCGGCCTTACCCTATTAAAAGATTCGGCTAAGTTTTTGCATGAGAGAAGTAAATTTTCCAGATTTTATAGCTTTGAAAAATACGCTCGACTTTTTATAACCATGTCTTATGCTTTATATGGAAAGGCCCTAAAACCCAGCCGTTTAGCCATACGCCTTTTTCTTTCCAATATAGAGCGCGAGGTTAATATACGTCAAAAACGTTATAGTTATTTTCTAAAGAGCGTTGAAAATTTAGGGATATGCGACCATCTAGAGCCAGATGGAATTACTCCATATATAATTCCTCTTTATTGCCAGGAAAACAAAAGGTTAAGAATAGTAAAAAAGTTGAGAGATCGGGGGGTAGAGGCGAATCTATATAATTTTGATATTAAAAGAAACCTTTTATCTCCGCAGTTTGTGCCGTGCGTTTGCCTTCCTTGCCATGCCGGAATTTCCGATGAAACTTTCAGCGATATGACGGATATAATTATTAAGGAAAATACTAAAAATAATATTTAATAAAATATGGGTTTTAAAATCATTAAATTAACCGAAGACAAAAATCAAGACTGGGATAAATTTTGTTTAGAGAGCAGGGATGCCTGGTTTTGGCAGACGAGCGGCTGGCTTGAATATATCTTAAATTATCAGCCGTCTCTGGCTACGGAAAATTTTAGCTTTTTTGTCCTTCGCGGCGATAAAATCAGGGCGATAGTACCCTTAACGCGCGAGACGGTAAGAACGGATAAGGGGAAGGTTTATGAATTTTCTTTCGGTGGCCGGGGTATTCCGGCGCCGGCCCTTGATAATTCTTTAAACCGGTCCGACAGGGAATTGGTTTACAAGTTAATTTTTTCCGAAGTAGATCGTTTGGCCGTTGCCAACGGAGTTAAACGCGCCGTTTTCAGGCAAGTGCCGATTTCTGACAGTTTTTTAAATAATAAATTCTCCTTTAATTATTTTTTGAAATATGGTTTCATCGACGCATCTTTAAATACTTGCCTGATTAATCTGGGGAAAACTGAAGATGAATTATTGCATGATTTAAGGCGAAATCATCTGCGTAGCATTAAAAAAGCCAATAATCTTAAAATTGTAATTTATAATGAGAAAAATATTACGGAAGAAATTTTTTTGGCTTACAAGAAAATGCATTATTTAGCCGCCGGCAAACAAACCCGGCCTGATAAAACCTTTAATCTTATGTATGAATGGGCAAGGGCTGGATTGGGTTTTTTGGCGGTTGCTGAAATTTCTGGCCGGCCAGTCGGTTTTGAATATTATTCAGTATATAAAGATAACGTTTATGGGTTTTCCGCCGCCAATGACCCGGAAGTTGAGAAAGACTTGCCTATCCGCCATGCTTTGGAATGGGAGGCAATCTTATGGATGAAACATCAGGGGTTCCATTTTTATGAAATTGGTCAGCAGCAATACGGTCCTTTGCTTTATGATTTTCCCGATCAGAAAAAATTAAATATTTCTCATTTTAAAAAGGGTTTTGGCGGCTTTACCGCGCCTCTGTTTATTGGCGAAAAATATTATGATAAGCAATACTTTTTAAAAATGTATCAGGAGAGAATAAATAAATACGCGGATTTGATAAAGTAAAATTATTCACCCGGTTAGAGATTCGGTTAGCTATAAAGAATAACAAAATTTTTAGCCGGAAAATATTTTTAAAAAGATAAAACATTATTATGGAGAAAAAAGAAAAAAAAATTTCTAACGGAGTGAATAAAAATAGCAAAATTTTAATAATCGGATTTGGTTCTATCGGCCAGCGGCATCGCAAGAATTTACAAAGATTAGGTTTTAGAAACGTGTATGTTTATGATATTGATAAAGAAAGAATTAAGAATTATGAATTAAGAATTAAGAATATAGATGTAGATAATTTAAAACAGTTTAATATTATTTTTGTTTGCAATCCGAACAATCTGCATATAAAGACCGCTCTCTTGGCGGCCAAAGCCGGGTGCCACCTTTTTATTGAAAAGCCCTTATCAAATCAGATGAAGGACGTAAATATTTTACAGAGAATTTGCCAGCGTAAAAGATTAATTAATATGGTGGCCTGCAATATGCGCTTTCATCCCGGCCCGCGATTTATTAAAAACTACTTAGATAAAAATAAGTTAGGCAAAGTTTATGGCATTCAACTGCAAGCCGGTTATTACTTGCCGTATTGGCGGCCGGAACAAGATTACCGAAAGGGCTATGCCGCCAAAGCCAAAACCGGCGGAGGCATTATTTTGGATGGCGGAATTCATAATTTTGATTTACTTTTCTGGCTAAACAATTTTTCTTCAGTAAATAAAGCCGAATTAATCTATGACAAGATAAGCGATTTGCAAATAGAGACTGAAGATAGTTTTATCGCCTCTTTTAAATTTAAAAATAAAGTATTGGGGTCGGTTATCGGCGACTATTTGCAGAGGTCATATTCCTGGACCAGCAAAATAGTCGGCGCCAAAGGCAATCTTGAATGGGACTTTAAGGAAAATATTGTTTGGCTGATTAATGAAAAAGGGAAAAAAATACTGAAACAATTTAAAAATTATGATTCAAATGAAATGTATTTGGATGAATTCAGATATTTTATGAAGCAGGTTGAGAGAAAGCAAAAAACCTTCAATGACATAGCCAGAGCGGCCGAAATTTTAAAAAATTTAAGATAAATTTATGGCGGTAAAAAATTTATGTATTATTCAGGCAAGATATGGTTCAAACAGGTTGCCGGGCAAGGTCCTTCTGCCCCTGGGCGGGAAAACTGTCATTGAGCAGGTTATATCGCGGGTAGGGCAAGCCAAAAAGATTGACCACCGCCAAGGCGGGACAGGCAAAATTATTTTAGCCACCACGACCAAGGAAGAAGATGACGCCCTGGAAAAAATATGCCCAAAAGCGGGAGTTGATTGTTTCCGCGGCAGCGAAGATGATGTCTTGGACAGGTATTACCAGGCGGCTAAAAAATTTAAAGCCGAAAATATTATCAGAATAACCGGCGATTGCCCGCTTATTGATCCGGAGATAATAGACAAAGTAGTTGATTTATATGAAAAGAGCGGCGTTGATTACGCCACTAACGTTATCCCGCCAACTTTTCCTGATGGTCTGGACACGGAAATTTTTTCTTTTGCCGCTTTGGAAAAAGCTTGGCGGGAAACCAACCTTGCCTCGCAAAGGGAGCATGTTACCATCTATCTTTGGCAGAATCCGGAAATTTTTAAGCAGATTCATCTGAAAAACGATATTAATTTATCAAAACGTCGCTGGGTTTTGGACAATCCGGAAGATTATGAATTTATGAAACTGGTTTATTCTAAATTATATCCGGCGAAACCGAATTTTAATCTGGCTGATTTATTGAAGTTTTTCGCGGACAATCCGGAAATTGAAAAGATAAATAATATGATTAAGAGAAATGAAGGGCTGAAAAAATCCTTGGAAGAAGATAAAATTATTAAAAAATAATTTAAGAAAATAATATGAAATTTGATAAATCCAGGGCATTATTAAAACAAGCGAAAAAATTAATCCCCAACGCCAGCCAGACTTTAAGCAAGGGCTATAAGATGTTTCTTGAGGGCGATTTTCCTTTATTCGTTTCGCGGGCTAAAGGATGTTATATCTGGGACGTGGACGGCAATAAGTATATAGATTATACCTGCGCTTTGGCGCCGATTGTAATCGGCTATAGCCACGATGAAATTAACCGGGCCATTACCAGGCAGCTTAAAGATGGCATCACCTTTTCCCTGCCCCATAAAATTGAAGTGGAGCTGGCGAGAAAATTAGTTGAAATTATCCCTTGCGCCGAGATGGTCCGTTTTGCCAAAAACGGCATGGATGTAACTTCGGCCGCGGTGCGCATCGCCCGGGCTTATACGGGCAAGGATATAATTTTAAGAGGCGGTTATCATGGCGGTCAGGATTGGTATTTAGCCAGCCAGCCGCCGCAGGACTGGGGCGTGCCCAAAGTATTGAAAAAATATATTGAGGTTTTTAAATATAACGATATCGCCGATTTAAAAGCAAAAATCGTAAAGCATAAAAATAAAATTGCCGCCGTTATCATGGAGCCGGTGCCTATGGAAGATCCCAAAAAGGGTTATCTTGAAGCGGTGAGAAGAATTACCCGCCAAAACGGCATCCTGCTTATCTTTGACGAGATTGTTACCGGCTTCAGGATGGCGCCAGGCGGGGCGCAGGAATATTATAAGGTCGTGCCGGATTTGGCCTGCTTCGGCAAAGCCATGGCTAATGGCATGCCTATCTCCTGCGTTGTCGGTAAAAAAGAGATAATGGCTAAAACCGAAGGCGTTTTTCTTTCAACAACTTTTGGCGGAGAAACCCTATCTATGGCTTCGGCCATAGCCACGATTGATTTTATTAAAAAGCATGATGTTTTAAAGCATAACTGGCGTGTGGGGAAAATGCTGTATGACGGCTTAAATAAGCTGATTGATAAATATAAAATTAACGCCCATCTGATCGGCCAAGTCTTTAAGTTTAAGATTATTTTTAATGATTCAACGGGGCGCGAGTCAAACGTAAAAAAATTATTTTTTTTGCAGCAGGCGGCGTTTAGAGGCGTCTTCTATGGCACCTCGACCGAATGCAATTACAGCCACCAGCCAAAAGATATCGCCCTTACTCTGAAAGCGTCGGAAGAAGTTTTTAAGATAATGAGGGCTAATGGCGACGATGAAATAAAAATAAAGAAATTAATCAAAGGCAAAATTCCGGTTAATAAATTTTACAGGGACCAGCGATGAAAGTTTCAATTTTTCAGCCAACTTATCTGTCTTGGCTCGGTTTCTATAAAGCCATTGCTTGGGCTGATAAGTTTATATTTTTAGATGATGTGCAATTTGAAAATCATTCCTGGCAGAGCCGGAACCGGATAAAATCGGCCGCGGGCGAATTAGTATTAACCGTGCCGATCATTAGGAATTTTCCGCAAAACATCAATCAGGTAAAGATAAATTATTCCCGCGATTGGACAAAAGACCATTTAAAATCTATCCGGATGAATTACAGCCGGGCGAATTTTTTCAAGGAGTTTTTTCCATTATTAGAGTCTTTTTATGAAACTAAACCAGCAGGCTTGTTGGAGCTGAATGTGGAAATTGTAAAGGGGATATGTAAATTTTTAGACATAAAAACCGATTTCTACTTTTCTTCTGATTTGGGCGCAGGCGATTTACAAAAAAATAAAAAAATTGTAGCGATATTAAAAAAGATGGAAGCTAGCCAATATTTGTATGCCGAAGGAGCTTGGGGATATATGGAAAAAGAAATAGATCTTTACCGGAATAATAAAATTCAGTTAACTCCGTTAAAATTTATTCATCCCGTTTACAACCAGCTGCATGGAGAATTTATTCCTTATCTCTCGGTTATAGATTTAATTTTTAACCGCGGCCAAGCCGGGGCCTCGGCGATAATAAAAAATATTAAATTATAAAGATAAAGCCATGCCATCAACAAAATCTAAAAATAAAAGGGTAAAAGAAATAAAAGAGGACATAGTCAAAGATTATAATTATCTGAATTTTCTTTATAACGCCACTCATCCGAAAGCTTACTGCTCAAGCCCGCCGCATCAGGTTTATATTGAAGCGACTAATGTTTGCAATCTTCGCTGTTCGCATTGCCCGCAAAGCACGATGAGAAGGAGGCCCCAGTATATGGATATCGGGCTGTTTGAGAAAATAATTAAAGAATTGTCTCCGTCTAAACCATTTATTGACTTATATCTTCAGGGCGAATCGTTGCTCCATCCTAAAATAGTTGAAATGGTAAAAATATCGCGGGATTATGGATTATTGCCGAGAATAACCACGAACGCCACCTTATTAAAAAAAGAGTTGTCAAAAAAATTAATAGCCGCCGGTTTGAATAAAATTGAATTTTCAATGAGCGGAGCGACAAAAAAAACGTATGAGGATATTCATCGAGGGGCGATTTTTGAAAAAACCTTAAATAATGTTTTGGACTTTTTAGAATTAAACGCCGAAGCCGGTTTTCCTGTCCATACCCGGTCTGTTTTTGTTGAAGAAGTTAAAACGAAAAGCGATAAAGAAAGATATTATAAATTATTCTCTAAATTGCCGCTGGACGATGTGTATGTAAGCCCGTTAATAAATATGTTCGGCTGGAATAAGGAAATTGATTTAAATCCTTTTAAAAAATTGCCTAAAGAAAGGTGGCCGATATGCAAATGCCCATGGCGGCAATTTGGCATTAATGCCGATGGCACGGTAAGGGCTTGCATTTTTGACTATGACTCCCGCTATTTAATCGGAGACGCCAACAAAGAAAATATAAGGGATATCTGGAACAGTAAAAAGATGCAAAAGTTTCGTCAAACGGTTGTTGACAGGCGATATGAGGATTTTGACAAGCCGGGCCTGCCGCTTTGCACCGAATGCAGCCAGATTTGGCCGACGGGCAATAAATCCAGCGATTCAACCCAGTTTCCCCAGGATTTTATCAAAGAAATGGAAGCTTTTTTTGGCAAAAAGCAGCCGACGCTTAAAGCGAAATATTCGGATTATGAAACCAAAAACAAAAAAGCCGGGTATTTAAAAAAGCATCGGGATGAATGGATGGCGGAAGCCAGGGGAGAGAAAGAAATTTCTTAATTTGATAAACTTATGGAAAATATTATAATTAAAACGCCTAAAGGAGAAAGAATCATTGGCCCGGGGAAGCCGGTGTTTATTATCGCAGAAGCGGGCTCTAACCACGACGGGAAATTAGAACAGGCAAAAAAATTAATTGAGATCGCGGCGGACTCCGGCGCGGATGCCGTTAAATTTCAGTTATTCCGGGCGGCTAAAATTTATCCGCCCAAGATAGGTAAAATTCCTACGATTCAGGGAAAATTGGATTTATATGAATTCCTTAAGCAGGCCGAACTGCCTTTTAAATGGCTGCCGGTTTTAAAAAAATATTCGGAAAGCCGGGGGTTGGTCTTTATTGTTTCACCTTTTGACGAAAGGGCGGTTGATGAGTTAGCCAAAGTTGACCTGGCTGTTTATAAAATCGCTTCGCCGGAATTAAATCATCTCCCTTTGTTGAGATATATTGCCCGAAAAGGAAAGCCGGTGATTATGTCAACAGGATTAAGCAAAATGAGCGAGGTGGAAGAGGCGATTGAAACGGTGAGAAACGAAGGCAATGAAAAAATTTTACTTTTGCATTGCGTGACCGGCTATCCGGCCCTGCCCGAAGAATACAATTTAAGGGTTATGGAAACTTTGCGAAAGGCGTTTGGAGTGCCGGTGGGTTTGTCCGACCATTCTCTTAAACCGGCTTTGGTTCCAAAAATTGCCGCAGCCGCGGGAGCGAGCGCGGTAGAAAAGCATTTTACTATCAATAAAAAGCTTCCCGGAGCGGACCATTCATTTTCCCTGGAACCTGAAGAATTAAAATTTATGGTTAAAGAAATAAGAGAAGCGGAGAAATGGAATCAAGCCCGGCGGCAGCGATTTTTACAGGGAAAAGGTTTTTATCAAAAAATCCTGGGCAGCGGGCAGAAAATAATTGCTCCTTCAGAGAAGGAACTTTATCCCGGAGATAAAAGAAGTATTTTTGTCATTAAAAATATTAAAAGGGGCGAAAAATTAACCAGAAAGAATACGGATATTTTAAGGGCGGAAAGATATATTATCCCCGGCATTTATCCCAAGTACTACGGCCTGGTTTTAGGGAAGAGAGTTGTTAAACCGATAAAAAAGTACACGGGATTGCAGTGGGAATATTTATTAAAGAAATAATATGAAATTAGTTTTATTCGCGGTAACCGGTTTTGGCAACGAAGTACTCGACGCTTTATTGGCGGAGAATTGCGAGGTAGCTTATCTTTTTACGCGTCCGGGCCGAGAGCCGTCGCCCTATTACCCGGGAACGGAAAATTTAATTACCTATGCCGAAAAAAGCGGGGTGCCAATCCACGATGATTTTGACTGGATTGAAATTGAAAAGAAGATAAAAATGGCGTCGCCCGAGTTATTGCTCGTGGCCACTTATCCAAAAATTATCCCGTCTGAGATTATTAAGGCCGTGCCGCTGGCGGTTAACATTCATCCGTCTCTCTTGCCGAAGTACCGCGGCGCGACACCGATTGATTGGGTATTATACAACAAAGAAAAAGAGACCGGAGTAACCGCTCATTTGCTTGCCGAGAAAGCCGATAGAGGCGGGATTTTAATTCAAAAAAAGATTAAAATTGCCGTTGACGACAGTAAGGCGACCCTGACTAGAAAATTAATAGATTTATATGTTTTGGCGGTTAGGGAATTAATTAAGCGGATAAAAGCTAAAAGTTTAAAACCGGAATTGCAAAACGAAAAGGAAGCAACATATTTTCCGCGTTTTGATAAATTAAGCGAGGAGGAAAAAATAAAATTAAAATTGCAAAATGATGATAAAATACGGGATTAAAATTTGGTCAATCAACGAACATTATTTTACGGAAGCGGTGAGCTTATATGAAAAGGGCAAGATTGATTTTATTGAACTTTATTTAGTGCCGGATAAAATACCCGAGTCAGTTAAAAAGTTTAAAAACGTTGAAATGCAAATTCACGCGCCGCATTCTTTTCACGGATTTAATATTTTTACAGTGAATCAAGCGGACGTTAATTTTTTTAAAGAACAAGTGGTAAAAACCGCCGATTTGTTAAACGCCAAAAATATTATCGTGCATGCGGGAGTGGGCGAGGACAAATTAATTTTTAAGAAAAATATTAAATTGATTGCGGACGATAGACTGTTAATAGAAAATAAGCCGAAAATTGGCTTAAATAATGAATTGTGCTTTGGCTATTCTTTGGATCAGCTTGTCTTTATAAAAGACGAATGCGGGCTTAAAATCTGCTTTGATTTTGACCATGCGATCAAGAGCGCGGCTTCCGAGAAGATAAATTACAAAGATTTTTTAAGTAATTTATTGAGTATTTTAAAACCCGCTTATTTTCATTTGTCCGGCGGTTTTTATGATAATGAGCAAGATGAACATTTAAACTTAGATGAAGGTAATATTGACTGGAGCTGGATTAAGAAGGAATTAGAAAAGTTAAGCGAAAATAAGGAGATTAGATTAGTTTTTGAGACGCCGAAAGTCGGAAATGATTTAAAAAATGACTTGAGAAATATAGAATATTTTAAGAATTTATAAATGCGATAAAAGCAATTTAACATAAGAAGTTTATGAAAGTATTATTTATAAATCCGAATAATTATCTCGCTATCGGGATTACAAATGGAATCGCAATTCTGTCTACAATTTTAAAACAGAAAGGGCACGAAGTAGGTTTGTTTGATTTTACCTTTATAAAGCCGAAAGAATATATTGCTCCCACGGCAGTTAACAAAAGATATTCGCCCACTCCTTACACTTTAGACGATTTAGTCGCGAACGATCCCGTCCAGTCAATCGCGGAAGCGTTTAAAGAAAAGTTACGAGAATTTAAACCGGATTTAATCGCTGTTTCCGTGATGACGCAGCATTTTGATAAAATAACCGATCTTTTCAGGGAAGTAAAACCTCCTTGCAAAGTTATTGTCGGCGGCGTCCATGCCACCATATGCCCCGAGGATGTGTTTGCCAACGATTTTGTGGATTTTGTTTGCGTAGGAGAGGGAAGCGGATTACTCCCCGAACTCTGCGATTGCCTGGAAAAAGGACTTGACTATTCAAAGATTAAAAATTTGGGTTTTAGAAAAGATGGAGAAATACATATAAACGAGCTTAGGCCCTTTGCCAACCTTGACGAGATTCCAAACCTTGACTGGAAGTTGTTTGATGAGCGTCATTTATTCCGTCCTTTTATGGGTAAAGTCTATAAAGGCAGCTTTTATGTTATGTCTCGCGGATGTCCTGACCGATGCACTTATTGCGTTAATTGGTCTCTTCGCGAAGTCCAAACAAAATGCGGGCAATATTTTCGTTATCAATCTCCGTCAACTACAGCCAGGCAATTATCATTTTTGAAAAAAGAATGTGGAACTACTTGGTTTAAATTCGGCGATGATTCGCTTATGCTTTTAAGCGAGAGTTATTTAGAAGAATTAGCGGAACATTTAAAACCGTTAGATATACATTTCGGATGTTCGATAAGGCCGGAAACAGTAACTAAAAGGAAAATTGAGATACTGAAATCAATGGGATGTGTGGCGGCTACTATCGGTATTGAATCCGGAAACGAGGAGATCAGGAAAAATGTTTTAAATAGGCGGATGACCAACGAACAAATCGAAAACGCGATTTTTTTACTGAAAGAAGGCGGTCTTAGGGTCTCAACTTTTAATATGATTGGCCTGCCGGGAGAAAGAAGAGAAAATGTTTTTGAGACAATAGAATTAAATAAAAAAGTAAAAGCCGATGAAACCAACGCCTATATTATCTATCCTCATCCCCACACAGAGATAAGCAGAAAATATAATATTAAATTCAGGGGTCCTGACGGGAGAGTCGTGCCATATTCCAAGGCCTCTTCTTTCGCCCTTTCCCAGATGCCGCCCGAAGAAGTGGAGGGACTTTTACGAGCTTTTAATCTTTATTTTAAATTGCCCAAAGAGATGTGGCCGATCGTGAAACTCGTAGAAAAAAAAGGCGAAACCCCCGAGCAATTAAGCGTAGCTTTATATGATTATATTTATTCTATTAATAAATAACTAAGTAATATAAAAAATGGAAAATACAAAAACGTTAAAAGGGAAGAAAATTTTAATTTTTCAGCAGCGAAGCTGGGGGACGAATATCGGGCATTTTTTGGCGAAAAAATTACAGCAAGAAGGATGTAAATTGGCCGCGCTCACCTTTAAAAGAACTACTCACGCATTCATGATAAATCAAAAAGAAGTTAAGTATGATTTAGTTATTAACAATGACGAAATTATGGGCCGGCCGAAGGACTATTTGGCGGGCGACAGTTATTCGCTTAAGGAAATATGTGAAGCGTTAGGCGTAGACACAATCTGGCCCATAGTTATGACTTTGAGAAATCACGTAAAGTGCTATAAAGATAAATATTATTACGGCTTTAAGCAAAACGTCCCGGATGAAGAAATTATAGATTTTGTTATGGCGGTATACAAGTATATCAAGGTATTTTTTGATGAATTTAATCCTGATATAATTATCGCGCCCAATCACGTTTCTTTGCCCCATATAATGTTTAATTTGTTTGCCAGAAAGAGAGGAGTAAGGATGTTCGCCGTTACTAGCTCTAAGGTTCAGGGTTATAATATTTTTACCTACGATTATTATGAAAGCGAAGGGGCCTTTCATGACCGCGTAGACGCGCTTAACGCTTCTCGGGCAAAAACCGAGAATCTGGAAAGAGCGAAAGAATATATCAGGGAATTCAGGGACACTTTTAAACAGCCGGATTCTATTAAGAATTTATTGGAGAAGAAACCGTTAATAAAAAGAATAAGGCACGAACTTTCGCCATATCGTAAAATATATGATTGGTATACCAAAAAGCAGATAAACTTTTTAGAAAGCACCGGAATCACCATAGATTATAGGCCGCCATCAATAATCCTTCGGGACCATTATTGCGAAAAAAAATATAAGAAGTTTATGGATAATTTTGATTATTATCCGTTTGAGAAGATAAAAAAATTCGTTTATTTCCCTTTGCAATTCCAGCCGGAAGCTTCGATTGATGTTTTGTCTCCGTATTTTAGCAATCAGATTGAAACCGCCCGCCAGATTGCCATGTCTTTGCCTGATGATTATGTTTTAGTAGCGAAAGAGCATCCAGCCATGGTCGGCAAAAGGCCGCCTTCCTATATTGAAAAAATAGCCAGAACTCCCAACGTTAAATTTATTGATTATAGAATTTCTTCAGAAGAAGTTTTAAAAAGAACTGATTTGGTGGTAGCTCCTATAGGTACGGCTTTTACCGAAGCGGCATTTTTAGGCAAACCAGTAATACAGCTGGGTAATTTAGGCACAACCTTAAAATTACCCAATGTCTTTAAGCATACTGATATGACAAAGTTGTGCCAAAAGATCAAAGAAGTTTTAAAAGTTAATTTAAAAACGGAAGAATACGAAAGAAAATTAGAAAATTTTGTAGCCGCCGCTTATGATACCGGCTTTAATTTTCGCTATGAAGTTGTTTGGCGTTATGGCAAAGGAGATAATATGGAAAATTTTTGGCAGATTTACAAAGAGGAAATAGAAAAGACATTAATTCATTAAGATAAATATTATGACTTTTTTACCAGAAAAAAGAGCCCTGGAAATATTAGGGGGCGAACAGCGGGAAGATAATAGCCAGGAAGCAAAAATCGTTAAATTTATGACGGAAGGAGCTGGCTATTGGAACGTGCCTGATAAAGAAAAATGGAAGGGCGTGTTTAATCATATCATGTTAGAATATAATGCCGGAATTCATATTGCTAAAAGGCTTAAAAGAATAGGGGAAGAAAAAAATATTGATGAATTGAAAAATATTGATGGGCGCGAAGCGGCCACCGCGGCCTTGTTGAGCGATATTGGCAAAAGAAGAGCGGAAGAAGCGATTGCGAAAGGTGAAACCAAAGAAGACACTCACGGGCAAATAGGCAAAGACATGCTGGAGAAAGCCGGTTTTTCTGAAACCATATCAAGGATCGCAAGTTCTCACGATTTTCCCACTTCCAAAGATCAATTGCCTACCATTTATGATAAAATTGCTTTATTTGCCGATGCTATTGCCGGCCAAAAATATATGCTGCCGTCTGAAAGACTTCACGATATTGAACAAAGATGGATTACGCAAAGAAAAGAACAAGGTAAAAATCCTTTAATCAATGAAGATAAATTTGAACAATATAGGCAAGTCGTGCAGGAAGTAGCAGACGAGATCTTTGGACTTTTAGGCGAAGATCCGGAAGAATTTATTAGAAATATTCCTCACAGCCGAGAAGAAAGATATTTACGGGCTTTATTTGATAAGAATTTAGAAAACAGGGGAATACAGTTTGCGGATAATTTGTACAAAGAAAAATAATAAATAATAATATATTAATTTAACATTAATTTAAACTTATGAAGAAAAATCAACCAAAAATTGTTTATTCCTACTATGTTTTAGACATTATCCACAAGGGCCATTTATTAATGATGAAAAATGCTAAAGCCATGGCCGGCAAAGACGGAAAATTAATAGTTGGTATTTTAACTGATGAGGCAACTATGGAAAAAAAACCAAAGCCAATTATGCCTTTTGAAGAAAGAATAGAATTAGCCGAAGCCATAAGATATGCCGATGTCGTGGCGCCGCAGGAAACTTATTCTCCTTTGCCGAATATTAAAAAGATTAAGCCGGATATTTTAATAGAGAGCGCTAGCCATGAGGAAAAAGCGATTGAAGAATGTCGCCGGTATATGGAAAGCATTGGCGGTAAAGTCGTGGTTTTACCGTATTTCCCAAAGATTTCATCAACAAATATTAAACAAAAAATAAAAAATTCTAAATAAATGTTAATTAAAAAAATATGAAGAAATTATTTTTAGTTGGGTTTTTATTAAGTTTGGTGGTTGTGTTTGCCGGCTGCCAAACCAAAACAGACAATCAAACTGCCAGCCAGGGGGAGAAGGGAATTAAAGTTTTAAAAATGGGGCTTATTCCAGCCGATGATGCGGAAGAAATGCTAAGAAATTATGAGCCAATTAAAGAGTATTTATCCGAAGAGTTAGGCATACCGGTTGAGATACAGGTTACCTCGGACTATACGGCGGCCATTGAAGCGATGCGGGCAAAACATATTGATCTGGCCTGGTTTGGTCCGTTTTCGTATATCATCGCGGCTAACATTGCCAACGCTGAAGCCATTGTTAACGGCGTTACAGAAAGTACGGGCAGCGCAACTTATAAATCAATCATAGTAGTTAAGGCAAACAGCGGCATTGAGACATTAGAAGATTTAAAGGGAAAGTCATTCGCTTTTGTAGATCCGGCTTCAACTTCCGGAAATCTTATTCCCAGAAAGATACTTATTGAAAACGGGATTGATCCTGATAAGGATTTTAGCGCCAGTTTTTTTGCCGGGACGCATAACTCGGTTGAGTACGCAGTTGCCAATGGCAAAGTAGATGCCGGCGCCGATAGCGATAATTCATATAATCGCATGGTGGAGGCCGGAGAAATTGATTCGGAAGTCAATAAAATACTTTATACATCAGAGCCGATACCCGGCTCTCCCATAGTTGTCAGGGGGGATTTGCCGGTTGAATTGAAGGATAAAATAAAACAAGCTTTAATTAACATGGATAAACAGACAATTCACAAGGTTAATGGATGGGGTGATATTAGCAGCTATCGGGCAGTGAGCGATAGCGATTATAATGTAATTCGCGATACCGCCAAAGTATTAGGGATGGACATTAGCAACGCCGAGGCGGCATCTAAATAATTTGCCATGATAAAAATAGAAAATTTAAGTCATACTTATAGAGATCGCGAAAAAGAAGCGATCAAAAATATTAATCTCCATGTTCAAAAGGGGGAGAGTTTGGTTATTATTGGCTCAAGCGGTTCCGGGAAGTCGACTTTGCTTAAAGCAATTAACAGAACAATTGAACCAACCGCCGGAAAAATATTCATTGCCGGCGAAGATATTTTAAGCAGTCCGAATAAAAAAGTTAGGCAGATTAGAGGCAGTATCGGTATGATTTTCCAAAATTTTAATTTAATTGAAAGAGAGACCGTTTTAAAAAATGTTCTTGACGGCCGGTCCAGGTATAATAATAATTTAAATATAATATTAGGCAGGTTTTCCCAAGATGACTATCGGGTAGCCAGAGAAAGTCTTCAGATGGTTGGCTTAGCCGCCCATGAACAAGATAGAGTCGCTAATTTAAGCGGTGGAGAAAAACAAAGAGTGGCTATGGCCAGAGCTTTATCGCAGAAACCGGAAGTTATTTTAGCCGATGAGCCAGTTTCCAGTTTGGATCCTAAATTGATGAAGGAAATTATGGATTTATTAAAAAATATCTGCGATGAAAAAAATATTACTTTAATTTCTAGCTTGCATTTCCTTGATTTTGCCAGGCAATACAGTTCAAGAATAATTGGAATGAGAGAGGGGGAAATTATTTTTGACGGCAGCGAATCAGATTTAACCGACCACGATATTGTAAATATATACGGTAAGACCAGAGACTGGTATCTTTATGGCAAATTAGGTTTTTAATTATATGAAGATGTTAAACTTAAAAAAAATAAATATACTGATAAGAAAATATAAGAATTTTTTAGTCGGTATATTAATAATTGCCGTTTATTATTGGGCGATTAAAGGAACCGATGTAAGCTTAATAAATTTTACCAAAGGAATTCCCTTTATGGCGGACTTTATAGGGAGAATGTTTCCTCCGGATATAAGTAATTTGGGAAGATTTTTAGCTAAAGCTCTTGAAACCCTGCAAATGGCAATAGCCGGTTCAACCATAGGAGCTTTAATCGCTTTGCCCTTATCTTTTTTAGGAGCCAGGAATGTCATGCCTAATAAATTAGTTTACCATTCTATTAGGACAATTTTCGATATATGTAGAGGTATAAATGAGATAGTCTGGGGTCTGATATTTGTTTCTATGGTCGGTTTAGGCCCGTTTCCCGGGGTTTTGGCCCTGGCCGTGCATGTTACCGGCGCCTTAGGCAGATATTTTTCTGAAGCGATAGAAACCGCGGATTCGGAAATAATCAAGGCGATTATTTCAACCGGCGCCAGCAGGGTCCAGGTGATTGTCAGGGGGATTTTCCCGCAAGTCAAGCCGCTGTTTATCAATTACTCCTTGTATTATTTAGAAAATAACTTCAGAGCCGCTACCGTGTTGGGCTTAGTCGGCGCCGGCGGGATTGGTATGGAATTATTAACCAGCATGAGACTTTTTAGGAGCGAGGAAGTTTTAACTATTTTAATTATTATGGTTCTTATGGTTACGGCTATTGATAGATTCAGCGCCCATATCAGAAAAAAAATAACTAGAGTGGAAATATTAAATTAAACTATAATTGAAATAATATGAAAGTTATAATTTTATCAGCCGGCAGATCGCCAAGGTTATTGCCTTTAACAAAAGATATGCCCCAATCAATGCTTAAAGTCGGGCAAAAAACTATTCTAGGGAGGCATATTGAAATTCTACAAAAGGCGGGTTTTAACGTTTCTGATATTATTGTCGTTACCGGCTACCTGTCAGAAAAATTAGATAAATTTTGCGCAAAGTTCGGGGTTAAAACTCTGTTTAATCCCTTTTATGATGTTTCCGGCATAGCCCTTAGTTGCTGGGCGGCTAAGGAAGAGTTAAAAAACGGTTTCATTTTTATGTATTCGGACATTTTTTTTGACCAGGGGGCAATCGATGGGTTATTAAGAATAAAAGAAGATATATGTTTAGCCATCAAAAAAAATGGCCTTAGGGAAGAGGCGGAAAAGGTAGCGGAAAGTCAAGGATTAATTAAAGAAATCAGCAAAACCATCAGCAATCAAGGAAACGGAGAATTTATCGGTATGGCAAAATTTTCAGAAATCGGCGCTAAAAAATTTATTGATAAATTAGAACAGGTAGCTAAAATTGATATCAATTCTCCTTTTATAAGCGTGATTTCCGCTCTCTTAGAAGAAGGTGAAAAAATAGCGGCTTATGATATTCAAAGCGCAAAATTTATTGATATAGATTTTCCGGAGGATTTAAAAAGAGCCGAGCAGTTATTTCTTTAAAAATATTTATGCTTAAATTTACAGAAAAAATTTCTAATTTAATCCATAAATCTCTAAGAAACCCTAAAAAATTTCTTCTGCTTATGGTTGAATTTAAAAAAATTATTATTTTAAATATGGCCATCAAAAAAGCGCGCCGTGACAAGAGGGTGGTTGTATTGGTTGAATTAAGGTCAACCAATGAATTTTTTTTCTTAAAACCAGTTTTAGAAATTTTACATAAAAATAAGGCACTAATGATTTTTATGTCGCATGGCCGGTTTACGGAGCAAAGCCGGCTTTATTATTCTTTACGCAATCTAATTAAGTCTGCCTTTAGCCGTCAGACTCCCGCTCTGGTTAGTCTATTTTGGAAAAATAGTTTTAATTATTTGGATTTTTATATCAAT
>JAQTSG010000063.1 GCA_028711415.1 Patescibacteria group bacterium
AACTTTGCAGGTTTTTACCAATTCATCGCAAAGATGGGAACCGATAAATCCGGCCCCGCCCGTCACTAAAACATTTTTTTTATCAAATATCGCGCGCTTAGACATATGGTTATAATTAATTTTCAATTTTCAATTATCAATTTCCAATTAAAAATTCTTAACTTTTTTTATATTCTCCAAAATCTTCTTATTTAAAAAATATTTTTCTTTAATTATTTTTTTCGCTCCAGACAAGGTAATCTTTTTCTTTATATTTCTATTTAATTTTTCTTCAACCCACTTAGTTATCTCATCAAAGGATTCGCCTCTTTTCCCGCGCCAATAATAGAATAACGGCAAGGTATCAAAGTGGGACATGGCGTCGGCATTGGCAATAATTTTCTCTAAAACAGTTTTAGGCTTTATTGAATCACTGCCTCGGTGGCAGATTATAACTCTTTGAATCTCCTTTATTTTATTCTCGGGATATTTTAACTTCCTTAAAATTTTATCTGCTTCTTTCGCCCCCGTTATATGATGAATTTTATCTTTTTTTTCAGAATAAGGCAGGCGTCCGATATCGTGCAATAAAGCAGCTAATTCCACTAGTTTTTTATCTATCTTATAATTTTTAGCCAAAAGCAGAGCGTATTTTACCACCAAAAGTATATGATATTTCCAATCCTCCTCACTGGCCCGATTTTTTACAATTTCCCTAACTTTATTCATTATATTTTCCATATCCCGTCATTCTTAAATCTTAAATCTTCAATTTCGGATCGCCACTGTCCCCACGCTGACTCCGCCGTTAAACTTATCTTCATAAGCGTAAAAAGACCCGACTAATTTACCGTCTATTTCAAAAGCGATAACATGCGGCGCTCCGCCCGGCCCGGCACCGGTAATAATTTCGGCCAGCCCATCACTGTCAATGTCCCCGGCCGCAACACTAACTCCGCCGCGAAAATTTTTATTATAGGCGAAAAACTGACCGACTAAATTAGCGTGATTGTCAAAAATTCTGATATGCGGACCGCCGCCTTTGCCCGGCGCCGTAATAATTTCGTCTTTTTTCTGCGCCACCCCGCCGTCAATATCAGCAACCGCCACTCTTACCCCGCCGCGAAAATTTTTATTATAGGCGAAAAATTGCCCTTCCATAGCGCCAGCTGAATTAAAAATCCGAACTTGCGGGCCGCCGCCGACTCCGGCTCCGGCAACGATTTCATCTTTACCGTCGCCATTAACGTCTCCGGTCGCGACATTGACCCCGCCGCGAAAATTTTTGTCATAGGCGAAAAATTGGCTAAAAATCCTGCCTTTACCGTCAAAAACCCGAACTTGCGGGCCGCCGCCCAGACCGCTACCAGCGATAATTTCATCAACTCCATCGCCGTTTACGTCTCCGGCGGCAACATTGACTCCGCCGCGAAAATTTTTGTCATAAGCGAAAAATTGCCCTAAAACCTTGCCGGAGGAATCAAAGACACGAATATGCGGACCGCCGCCGACTCCGGCTCCGGCAATGATTTCATCCTTACCATCGCCATTAACGTCTCCGGCCGCGACATTGATCCCACCACGGAAATTTTTGTCATACGACAGAAATTCTTTCTCAATTTCGCCGTTATAATCGGTAATCTTCGTCTGACTGGCATAATTAGAAAAGGGAGCTACCAGTATTTTTACCTTTTCCTTCTTTAACTCCTCAATTGTCTTGGTAATAGCGGCCGCGATATTTAACCTGCCTTTTCCCAATTGGCCTAAAAAATTAGGGTTAAGCCGGCTAATATTATCGGAATTATCCAGCAGAGTATTTACAACCTCATCACGGCTGATTTTCGGATTAGCTTCTTCTATTAAGGCAACGGCAGCCGAGACCATTGGCGTGGCCATTGAAGTCCCAGACCAATAACCATTGTAAAATTCATTAAACCGACCCTTGGCCGGCTCATAAACCGCCGTGCTGAAAATACTTACGCCCGGAGCGGCGATGTCAACGCAGTTAAAGCCATAACTGGAAAAATTAGCTTTTTGGTCAAGAGTATCGGTAGCGGCTACGCCAATTATCATATTTTCCCCGTTGCCTCCGTCATGACAAACCGGATACATCGGCGTCTTATCTAAACTGTATCCTTCTCCTTCTTCCTGTTCATTGCCAGCCGCGGCCACGATAATTATTCCGGCATCATAAGCCCTTTTTATAGCTTCAGCCAAAGCTTTACTGTAGCCAAAACCGACAAAACTGAAATTTATAACATCGGCGTTATTGGCGATGGCGTAGTCAATCGCTCTTACAACTTCGCTGGTTCTGCCTTCGCCTTTGTCGTTCAAAACCCGCAAAGGCATAATTAAAGTCTTCCAGGTTACTCCCGTTATACCCTTACCATTATTACCGACCGCCGCGGCTATGCCCGCGACAATCGTACCGTGTAAAATTCCCGATTCTGTAAATCCCGCCTCAAACTTAGGCGAAGGATCAGGCACGTTATTTATAAAATCCCAGCCGTTCACATCATCAATAAAACCATTTTTGTCATCATCAATTCCGTTATCCGGCGTCTCATCAATATTCCTCCAGATATTAGCGGCTAAATCAGGATGGTCTATCTTAATTCCGGAATCTATAATAGCGATAACCGCTTTCGGGCTTTGATTTACTTTTTCCCAGGCAATCGGGGCTTTTATTTTCTGCAAATACCACTGGTTATTATAATAAGGGTCATTGGGGATAAGAGAAACCTGATGATAGAGATAATTGGGTTCAGCGTAAGAAACGTCCGGTCGGTTTCTGTACTTATTTAAAACCTCATAGAAATCTTCTTCGTCTTCCGCTTTTATAACCTCAATTTCGTCTTTTCCTTTGAATTTAACCAATATTTCCTCGGCTGTATTAATATTCCCCAACCTTTCCGCCGAACTTGAGGATAAACCC
>JAQTSG010000064.1 GCA_028711415.1 Patescibacteria group bacterium
GTGTTAACTAAAATGATTTGGCCAGATTCGCTTACACCGCCATAAAAATTAAAAACCACTTGATTTTCTGTCAAACCGGTAATTTGCTGAAAATTTACGCTAGAATCAAATTCAACTGTTTTTATAGTTGTGGTGGCCACACCGCCTTTTAAAATTTGGTAGCTATCACTACCTGAATCAAGCTCGACAAGATAGACGGCTTGTTCCGTAATAGTAAGCTGCTGGGCATAGCGCAAGTCAGAAGTCAAATCGCGGGCCGTAGCATTAAGCTTTAAATTGGGTTGATACTGCCTAATATAAGGGGTGCTGATAGTCGCGATTAAAGCAATAATGCCGAAGGAAACTAAAACATTTAAAAGAAGACTGCCTTGGTTTTTTTTATAAAAATAACTGAACATCTATGGAGCGACAATTAGTAACTAAAAATTTGAAATTTGGTCAATATTTTAAAAATTTTTAGAGTAATTCCAAATTCACTAATTTCCCCGGCCTCGCCAATCCCGCCGAGGCGGGAGGGGCGGGCAAATTACAAATTATTCACAGTCGACGTGCGGCATTGACTTTTTAACTTAAAATTGAACAAGTAAACGCGCGCAAATTATGTTAATCTTCCTAAATCGCCGAACCCAGGGAGTACATAGGCATAATAATCGCCACTGCCATGACTCCGACGGCACCGCCCAGAACCAAAATAATCAAAGGCTCTATAATAGAAGGGAGATTATCCATTATTTTATCAACCTCGCCTTCATAAAAATCAGCCAATTCGGTAAGGATATTATCCAATTCTCCGGTTTCTTCGCCAACGGAAATTATCTGATTAACGACCGGCGGAAATAATTTAGGATAAGAAGAAACCACTTCGTTTATCTGGCTCCCTTTCTTTATTCTTTCGCTCATTTCATTAACCGCCTTGCGATAATGAAGATTTCCCAAAACGTTAGCGGTTATCTGGAAAGTTTTAATAATCATAATATCGGTTTTAAGCAAAGTGCTTATGGTTCGGGAAAATTTCGCTAAGTTTACCTTTTTTACGATCGGAGAAATAATCGGCATATACAAAACTATCGCCTGCCAATAGTATCTTCCCCGATAAGTTCGCATAACCTGGATAATAATCAGGATAAAAACGACCAATATCCCTGCTGCCATAAGACCGTTAGTAACAAGACCATCGCTTATGGCAATAAGAATCCGGGTAGCCAAAGGCAGTTCGGCGTTAAAATCTTTAAGCATCCCGACCATCTGCGGCACTATTTTAACCATCATAAAAGTACCGATGCCGCCCATCGCCACAATAATAACGGCCGGGTAAGTCATTGCGCCCTTTACTTTAGAAACCAGCTCGTGCTGCTTTTTTAACTGGATGTAGAGCTGAACCAAAACATCCTCCAACTTACCGGAAACTTCACCGGCTTCAATCATACTTATAAACAATTCGCCAAAGATTTTCTGGTGGGGCTTTAAGCTTTCTGTGAAACTCACCCCTTTTTCTACGCTTTCGCCAATCTCCCTAAGAATTTTGGCAAAACGTTTGTTAGCGCTTTGAGCGCTTAATGTTTTTAAACCGCCGGCTAAAGAGATACCCGATTTAAGCATTATGCCGAGATACTGAACAAAAAATAATTTTTCTTTTAAAGGCACTCGGGAAAAAATCATAAGGAGATTATTGGCTTTGGCCAATAACGACTTACCGGATTCGGGCTTTTTCTCCTTATTTTCCCGGCTTCCAACCTTATCCTTAGTCGGTTTTAGAGGGCTCGCGGCAACGCTATCTTGATTACTTTTTTTTTCGGATAAATTAATAGCCATATTCTTAAAAATAAAATAATATAAAAAATTAACTTACTATTTTTTATTTTATTATTTTGTTATTTTATTATTTAAATAGCTTGTCTCACTCCCTTTAGACCCTTGCTGGCGCGTAAATCATCAATGCTTTTTTTAAGCCCTTTTTCTAAGGTAACCACCGGCATCCAGCCTAATTCCTCCCGGGCGGCTGTAATATCCGGCAGACCCAGGGGCGTCATGAATAATTTTTCCGGAACGTAAGCAATCTTTGACTTTGAACCGACAATATTTATAATTTTCTGCGCCAAATCAGTTAAATTAATGTCCATATCCGAACCGATATTTAAGGGGCCGGCGGAATCGCTTTCCATCATCTTGATGACCGCGTCAACAGTGTCGCTTACATAGCAGAAAGAGGAGGAAAAATTTTTATCGCCAAAAATATTTAAATCTTTATTGTCTAAAGCATCTCTTATAAAATCCGGAATCATCTGGTCATCGTCAAGCATCATTCTCGGCCCATAAGTCCTGAAAATCCGAATAATCTTCGTCTTAATCCCGTAAACATCTTTATAATTTTGGACGATTGTTTCGGCAAATCTTTTCCCTTCGTCGTATGAACTTCGCGCCGATAGCATATCCAAAATACCCAGCTCGCTTTCTTTAATTTTTTTATTTTCCCCCTGCCTCGGCCCATAAACCACCGAAGAAGAAAATTGCATAAATTTAGCTTCGTATTTAAGGGCCAAATCCAAAGCGTTTTTTACTCCGTAAGAATTAGCTAAAATATTGGCAATTTTATTTTTATCAAAGTCCTTAGGCGACATCGGGCAGGCCAGATTATAAATTTCCTGGATACCTTGAAACTGGATTTTAAATTTCTGCAATTCCGACAGTTTCTCCAAATCAATCGGTAGAGCCATATCATGCCGGATAAACATGAAATTGGGGTCAGCCAGAAGATGGTCAATATTTCTTTCATCGCCCGTAGAGAAATTATCAAGGCAGATAACTTTGCAGGTTTTTATCAATTCATCGCAAAGCTGGGAAC
>JAQTSG010000043.1 GCA_028711415.1 Patescibacteria group bacterium
ATCCGCTACTTCTAAACTACGCACAAATCAATGTTTTTAGTCGTTTCAACTACCTTGCCTTTATCATCATAAGTAACCTTAAAAAATACTGTTCCATCCTTCGGGTTTAGAATATGGCCGATGATTGGCTTAAGAGAAGGAAAAAGGTCTTGAGCCAATATTTCTTCTCTACTCAAAAAAATAAATTCGCCTTCTTCCGTAGTTAAAATTTTCCCAAAATCATAATCAGCCGAAAAATGAAATATGAGCCAGTTCTCCTCTTCACCTTTAACCGGCTTGATTTCCATAATCACCGCCTCAAGGCGCATATTTTTGACCTTAATTCCGGCTTCTTCAAGTAATTCACGCTCGGCGCCGGTATACGGATTTTCATCACGATCAATTTTCCCACCAATGGGATGGATAAAATTAGGCGCATACCTCTTATGAGGCGACCTCTTAAGTAAAAGATATTTTCCGTCTTTTCTCACGAAGACATTAGCGCAGATTACCAGGTTATGAATATGGGGAACCGTATTGATTGCCATGTTTTTTTGGTTTTTAATTTTTCTGGCGGAGAGGGAGGGATTCGAACCCTCGAAGGGCTTTCACCCTTGCCGCTTTTCGAGAGCGGTACCTTCAACCACTCGAGCCACCTCTCCTCGTCAAAAAAACAATAAAACAAAAAAACAAATCTTAAAATCACCCTGTTTTTTTGCTTTCTTGCTTTATTGCTTTTTTGTCAGTTCTTCTATTTCTTTTTTTCTCAAGGGCCGCCACTGTTTCTCGGGCAAATCCCCGATTCCCAAAGTCCCGATAGAAATTCTTACTAAATCTTCCACTTCTACTCCAACTGCTTTAAACATTCTCCTTATCTGCCGCTTTTTCCCTTCAGCCAAAATTATCTCAAACTTATTATCCCCCATATATTTAATATCTTTCACTCTCGCTATCCCCCCTCCTTCCCCAATATCAACCCCTCGCTTAAAAAGATTTTCAATTTCATTGTCTTTTATTTTTTGTTTTTTATCTTTTATTTTGATAACATATTTCTTTTCATGCTCAAATCTGGGGTGGGTAATTCTTTGCGCTAAATCGCCGTCATTAGTTAAAAGAATAAGGCCGCGGCTGTCTTTATCAAGCCGGCCAGCCACAAAAAGACGCTCTTTCCGGCTAATTAAGCTAAAGATGTTTTTCTCGCCGGCAAACCTACGGCTGGTGCAGGTATAGCCAACTGGCTTATTCATTTTTATATAAATTTTCTCTTTTGGCAAGCCGACCCCTTCTTCGCCAATTTTTACTTCATCTTCCTCATCTACTCTCATCCCCGGTTCAGCGATTTTTCCATTAACAAAAACTCTCCCTTGTTTTATCAGTTCTTCCGCTTTGCGCCTTGAGCAATAACCGGATTGGGCGATAAATTTTTGCAATATTATTTTCATTGGACTTGTTATGCGTTATGCGTTATGCGTTGCGCGGACATCATCGCTACCAGCACCCAGAACATCACGGCCAGATCATTTTTAAAATACGGAACGTCAACTAGGCCATGCACGACAATTACTACCATCGCCCCAACCAACCCCATAACTAAATATTTATTACCAACACCTAACACCAAACACCTAACACCCAACACTAAATATTTCCCTATAATCCAGGTGAACAGCAACAATCCGGCCAGACCCAATTCACTCCAAAAATTCAAAATAATATTATGCGGATACAGATAAATTTCAAGTGGCTGCCAATTTTTTTGCCTGAATTCCGCGCTCGCTCTGATTTTATTAAGCCAGTCCGGGTCGCGGTAATCTTCCAGAAAAACTCCTTCCTGATGGTAGGGCGCCACCGCCTTCTGATAATTAACTAATCCGGCGCCCGAGATAACACGTCCGTCAAAAAGCATTTTCTTTGTCTCCTGCCAGCCCACCCGCCTGATTTGGTATGATTTGCTGTAGATAGTTTTATCTAAAGCATAATCGCGCAGGGGCGCAAAAGCCGAAATTCCAATAGCCGCAGCCAAAATTAAAACTATCATCCCCCACTTTATTTTTCTGTTGCCAGCTAAAAAGATAAAAACCGCTAACCCGGCCGCGATTCCAATTAGCGCCCCCTTTGATTTAGCAAAATAAACCGCCAGAAAAGATAATATTATCGTCGCAAAAATTAAAAATAACTTTACAGTTTGAAAATTTAAAATTGAAAATTGTCCCGCCACTTTATTATGTTTATTGCGGGCGGGATCCCGCTGGGGCGGTGAAAAATTGAAAATTTTTAATCCTCTTTTAACGCAACTGCCATCCTGGCTGAACAGCCACCCCACCATCATCAAAACCAACGGTCCCAAATATAACCCCACGGCATTGGGATACCCGAAAAAAGAAACCGCCCGCCTCTGTCCGGCTTCAGCCCAAAAATCATTAAAAATTAAATTGCCAGTTAGCCCCTGATAAATCGCCAAGACTCCCACAGCCAAAGCCGAAACTGCCAGCGGCCACAAAATTTTCTCAATCCCCCGCCTTAGCGAGGAGGGGCTAGGGGAGGTTTGATAACTTTTAATTCCACAATCTTCATCCCCAGAACCAGCGAATAAATTAATTAATAGTATAAATAAAAGTACCGGCTCAAAAAAATAGGCCTTCCAGATTCCTAAAGCATTGTCGCTAAAACCGGCTACGGCCGCGGCGATAAAGGAGACGACCAACCATAAAATAATTTCTAAGCCAAAAGGATAGGCCATTCTTTTCTTTCTATTTTCTAAAAAATCGCGCCAGCCGTATTTGCCTCTTATAAAATTTCTAAACTCCGTCCGAAAAATAAACCAAACAAAAAAAGAAACCAGAATCATGGCTTCCAATAAAGTGAAAGGAATTCCTAAAATTTTAAACCTGATTAAATAAGAAGGCAAAGCCGCTAAGATTAGCATCACCGCCCACTCCGGTCTGATAATTGCCAAAACTAAATAGAATATAATGAAAATAAAAATTAAACTATCCATATGGCAATTTAAATAATAAATGCTTAGCCAGCTAAGCGTTTCACGTTATGCGTTTCACGTTATGCGTTATGCGTTATGCGTTATGCGACGACCAACATATACAGCCCGATGCTTATCAAGGAAATTCCGATAATTTTCTGGAGCATCACCCCGCCGCCAAGCTCTTCTTTTGAAATATGAGGATATTTAGCGGACAGGAATAAAACTAAAAGAATTAAAAATACGTATTGCACTCCCTGAAGCGAATTGACTAAAGCCACATTGCCTAAGCTTATCGCCCAATTTATCATTATGAAAGCCAGGGCCGCTAGAAGTCTTATAAAAAGAAAAAAAGCTAAATTTTTAGGAGTTTTAACATCTCTCTGGTATTCCACAATTCCCCGCCGCCAGTCAGGTATAAATAAAATAAGCAAAGCACCGATAAAAGTTCCCATTCGCGACCAGACAAAACTGCCGATAAAGGGCTGACTAAGGTAAATGTATTTTATTAAAATGTAATAAACTGCGAAAAATAGAGCTGAAACAACGGAGTTTAAAACTAATCTCCGGGTCGGCCGGTACTGGGCGTGGATTCCTCCTAAAATATCGCCGAAAACTTCCCGAAACCGGTTTAGCATTTCCCTGGTCTTATAAAATCTCGTGCGCTTTACGGAAATAAGCACGCCGCCGTTAATTAAAACTAAAAAAGCTAAAAGCTGCCGTTCCGTTAAAGTTTCTCCTAGAAATAAAAAGGAAAGAATGAAAGAAAAAATCGGCACTAAAGCTCCGACAATCGGCACGACCCTGGTCGCCTCGCTTTGGTGCAGGGCCTTGTACCAAAAAACCAAAGTAATTAAAAATAACAGCCCGGCTAATAAATCAATGCCTAATTCCCTCGCCGAAGGAAACCATGGGTCAAAAAATAAAAGAAAGAAATTAAAAATACTCCAGATACCGACTAAAAAAGCGTAAATGATGGAAGAATGGATCTTTTTAGAAAGCAAAAATTTGTCGGCAATGTACACGCCGGCGTTGATAAAATATGAACTGATAGCGACGACTAACCACATAGAATATAATTCCTAAATTATAATTTCTAATTTTCAATAAAACATAAAAATCCAAAGCTCAAATGTCAAATCAATGTCAAATGCCAAAATCCCTGCCTGCGCCGAGGCTTCGGCAGGCAGGCAAAGATATTTTTGATATTTGGATTTTGGATTTGATTTGTTATTAGGATTTTGACATTTGGCATTTTATTAGAAATTAGGTGAATTAGAAATTAGAAATTTTTATCATATTATTTTTACAAATTTCGGCGTACATCTTGGCGCTTGGCCGGGCAGTTCGCTTAAAAGTTTTCCTGTCCACTTCGTATAATCCGAATTTCGGGTCAAAGCCGGCTGCCCATTCAAAATTATCAAGTAGCGACCAATAAAAATAACCGCGGACGGAAACGCCTCCGCCGATTGCTTTATATACATATTTAAGATGCTCCCTGATAAAATTAACCCGCTCTTTATCATCCGCGTCCGCCAAGCCATTTTCCATAACTATAATCGGTTTTTTAAACTTAGCCAAAGATTTTAAAACATAATAAATGCCTTTGGGATAAATTTCCCATCCCATGTCAGTAATTTTTTTATTTTCATTTTTCTTAAACGGCGGATACCAGACTATCCGGTCATGGAAATAATAATCAAGCCCGATATAATCAAGTTCATTCTTAATTTTATTTAAAAATCTTTCGTTCCAAATCCAGGAAGCGAGTTTTGCCAAACCGGCTTCAACCAGGCACCATTTTCTGGCCGGCTCAAAATAATTCATTAGCTGGGTTATGCTTACTTCGGCCTTGGTATATTTATTATGAATTACGCCATAACCAGTTTTATGAGCCCTAATTAAATTATTAAAAACCTTTCTGGCGATAAAAATTGATTTTTTGTTGGGCGGAAACTTGCCGGTTATATGGCCGTTAGCTATGTAAACCATTGGCTCGTTTAAAGTGAGCCAGTAATCCACTAAATCGCCCAGTTGATTTACTATAAATTCCACGTAGCGGGAAAAATACTTTACCGCTTCCTTATTAGCCCAGCCGCCCTTATCGGCAAGCCAGATTGGATTTGTCCAATGCCAAAGAGTTAAAACCACTTTTAAGTTATTGGCTTTTAAGTTCATTAAAACTTTCCGGTAATGTTCAATTTCTTTTCTGTCCCATTTGCCTTCTTCCGGTTCAATCCTGGCCCATTCTATGCCTAAACGATAAGCACCGCAGTTTAAATCTTTCACTAATTTTATATCTTCTTCATATCTGTTATATGAATCGCAAGCCAACCCGCAAATATAATTATTGGGATTCTCATTTCTTAATTCTAAATTCTTAATTCTAAATTCACTTCTCTCCCAGCAACTCCAGTCGTTAGCCGCTCCGCCTTCTATTTGGTGGGCGGAAGTGGAAACTCCCCAAAGAAAATCTTTAGGAAATTTAAGAATTTTTTTATTGTTTTCAGGCATACCTATATTATATCATCTTTTCCTTTTTATAATAAACCATACTAAAAAACCGCGGAAAAAATCCGCAGCCTTTTATCCTGATCCTAAAAATCCTAAGAATCCCAAACATCCTAATAATCTCAATCCACCCGCCCTACACCCTACCCACATATTCGCCCGTATCCGTATTTACTTTTATAATATCCCCCTCGTTAATAAACATCGGGACATTAATCTTTGCTCCGGTTTCCAGTTCCACCTGTTTGTTAACATTGCCGGCGGAATTGCCTTTTACTCCGGGCGGAGCGCTTACGACTTTTAAATCCATCTTAATCGGCAGATTTATCGCTACCGGTTTGTCAGAAAAATAAAGGGTATCAATATCTATTCCTTCTTTTAAAAACTCCCGCTTTTCTCCAATTTGCTCTAATGGCAAACTGAATTGCTCATAAGTCTGGTTATCCATAAAATAGGCCTGCTCCTCATCCTTATACATAAAATTGGTTTTTTTCGTTTCTGTTTCCGCTTCGTCCGCTTTTTCATTGCCCTGAAAAGTTTTTTCTAAAATATTGCCGGTTATTAAATTCCTTAATTTGGTTTTTAAAACCGCGCCACCCCGGCCCATCTTGTGATGGTCGGTTTTTATGACTGCGTACGGCTCATTGCCTATCTTTATGATTTCGCCTATTTTTATTTCACTCAAACTCAACATAATAAATAAATCGTAAATTAATATTCGCTAAATTCGCGACATTCGCACAAATTCGCGATATTAGCGATGGACAAAACCTAACAAAGCCATTATCCGGGAACGCTTTATCGCGGCCGATAATTTTCTCTGATGCCAGGAACAGGTGCCGGTCCTTTTTTTGGGTAGAATCTTCATATGAAAATTCACAAAACGGCGTAAAGTTCTGGTGTCTTTGTAGTCAATTTCATCCACATTGTTAACGCAGAAAAAACACTCTTTGCTTTTTTTTATTGGATTTTCATTATTCATATCTAAAAAATAAAGTATCCCTCCATTCTTAAATCTTAAATCTTAATTCTAAAATCTCTAAAAAGGTATATTTTCCACCTCAATCTCCTCTTCATTAGGGTTGTCTCCCCCGCCGACCGGCTGTTCTAAATCAATAATTGGTTCACTCGGATAAACCGGCTGCTCTTCCGGCATCGGCGGCCTGGCTGGGGCAACCGGAGCGCCATAACCGGCTCCGCCTCCGGCTCGATCAAGCATAATCATATTCTCGGCGATGATTTCCGTCCGGTACCGCTTAACCCCGTCCTGGCCAAGCCAGTCGCGGGTCTGGATTCTACCTTCAATAAAAACCTTCGCGCCCTTATGCAAATATTGCCCGCAAATTTCGGCTAGCCGGCGCCAGGCAACGATGTTATGAAATTCAACTTTCTCCTGCTTTTGCCCCGCCTGGTTTGTCCAGATAAAATTAGTGGCGACGGCAAAAGTGGCGACGGTCTGACCGGAAGGCGTATTTTTTACTTCCGGATCTCGGGTTAAATTCCCGATGATCATTGCTTTGTTCAAATTCATACCCTCGTTTTATATCTTCCGGCAATCGTTTTAATAACCGCAAGATATATTAATATTTAAAAGATAGAAATTAAGACTAATTTTAAAGAAGATCTTTTGTGTTTAAAATATCATCTAATTTTTCATCCAAATCTTTCAAATCCAATTTCTTTTCTTTGCCCTGAACCTGCTTTAATGTTTCTTTTTCTTCGGCTTTTTGCTCTTTGGCCATATTCTTAACGGCAA
Organism: Patescibacteria group bacterium; assembly: GCA_028711415.1. Lineage (GTDB taxonomy): Bacteria > Patescibacteriota > Patescibacteriia > Patescibacteriales > JAQTRU01 > JAQTRU01. Next base: position 7,224 of record JAQTSG010000043.1, read on the forward strand.
TTTTCTCCGAAATCTTTTTCGCTTTTTCCAGTTGCTCGGCGGTTTTTACTTTCTTCCTGACAATTTCAAAACGGATAACGTCATTTGACATCCGCAAAACCCGGTTGATTTTCGCCAATTTTTCGCCGTCTAAATCAAACTCTAACAAGCTGTAATACCCATAGCTATTCTGCTTTATCGGATAAGCCAACTGCTTCTTGCCCCAAAATTCGGAGAAAGTGATATTTCCCCCTTCTTCGGTAATAATTTTTTTTACTTTAACCACAACCGAATCGGCTTCCCCTTCGGTAAATTTGTTGGGGATGATAAAGAGAATTTCGTAATGATTTTGGCCTGAAGATTTAGTTTTTGACATAATATTTCTTTCCGCGCGAAAGCCGTAAACTAATTCGCGACATTCGCGGGCTATTTGTGTTATTCGTGTTATAAATAAAACCCCCAGTATTCTCGGATACAATGAGGGTCCGCAAGAGAATACCTTTCCCTCCTGTTATATAAGGAGGGATTATCTAGAATCACTAGAATATTGGGAAGGCTAATTAATTGTGTTTTTATCTTATCATAAGCTAAAAAAAATTGCAAGACCCGTAATTTACCCCCTTAATAACCTGCCACAAAAATCACCAAAATCAATAAAGACACCAAAATTGCCAAAGCCACCCCTTTTTGCTAAAATTAAACCATAAAATAATAAATATTATTTGTATATTTGTAAAAGATTTGTAATTTTTAATGTTATGCAATATTTCTTTATCCTGGGCAACAATCCGACCCTTTCCATCGCTGAAATTTCGGCTGTTTTCGGTTTGGATGAAAATTCTAAAGCAGAACTCCTTAATCCGGAAGTTTTTATATTGGAAACGGAAAATAATTTTAAACCCCATGAACTGATAAAAAGATTGGGCGGGGTGATTAAAATCGGCATTATTTCCGAAGAGATGAATTTTGACCAGAAAAAAATAATAACCGGGGCGGAAAAATTGGTTGATATGAGCTACCAGGGAAAAATTAAATTTGGAATTTCTGGCTACGGCGAAAAAAAATTAAATTTAAAAATTATAGGCATGGAGATAAAAAAACATCTCCGAGAAAAAGGCCTAAGCGTAAGATGGGTAGTGAGTAAAGAAAAAATTTTATCAAGCGTGGTGATTGAACAAAACAAATTAATCGCGCAAGGGGCGGAAATCGTTTTAATCCAAAAAGATAATCACATTTTATTGGGAAAAACTTTAGCCGTCCAGCCCTTTAAAGAATTATCTTTCCGCGATTATGGCCGGCCGGCTCGCGATGATTTATCCGGCATGTTACCGCCCAAGCTGGCGCAGATTATGATAAACCTCGCCGCCCCCCCTCTCCTGACTAGGAGAGGGGCCGGGGGTGAGGTCATCCTTGATCCTTTCTGCGGCTCGGGTACAATTTTAACCGAGGCCATGTTGATGGGCTATAAAAATTTAATTGGTTCAGACATCTCCCCAAAAGCCGTTGAAGATACCAAAAAAAATGTAGACTGGATAAAAAATAAATTCGTAATCGACAATCGACAATCGTCAATCGACATTCGTAATTTAAGCGCTACCGAATTATCTGGGTCTTTAAAGCCAAACTCCATTGATGCCATCATCACCGAACCTTACCTCGGCCCGCAAAGAGGAAAAATTGATATTAAAAAAATCGTCCCAGAATTAGAACGATTATATTCAACTGCCATATCTGAATTTAAAAAAATTTTAAAACCAAACGGACGCGTTGTGATGATTTGGCCGGTTTTTCGCATAACACACTTGTCCCACGGAGCTTCAGCGAAGGGGGATAACGTGGAACGCGTAATGCCGGATATAAATGGCTTTAAAATAATTAACCCAATTCCGGCTGAATTGGCAAAAAATAAAATAATCAAATTAACGGATAGAAACACAATTATTTACGGACGCGAGCAGCAAAAAGTCTGGCGGGAAATAGTGATATTGGGAAAATAGAAATAACTAAAAAACATCGGCCTTAACACTGATGTTTTTTTATTTTAATTATCCAATCCCTAAAATACTAAATACTTGCCCTCGCCACCCCTTTCTGCGTAAGTCAGCATCCGTCCGCATAGGTCAGCGACTTATCAGGAAATGGCAAATATCCCCATCTTGGACAATATAATCTTTACCTTCGGTCCGAATCAGGCCTTTCTCCCGCGCCTTCTGCTCTGCGCCGGCTTCTATAAATTTCTCCCAATTTATCACTTCGGCCCGAACAAAACCTTTAGTAAAATCCGTATGGATAACGCCGGCGGCTTCTGGCGCTTTCGCCCCTTCCTTAACCGTCCAAGCCCTGGTTTCGTCAGTCCCGGTCGTAAAAAAAGTGATTAAATTAAGGAGTTTATAAGAAGCTTTGATAAGTTTAGTTAACCCGCTTTCCGTTAAACCCAATTCTTTAATATACTCCGCCTGCTCTTCTTCCGGCAGGTTAGAAATTTCTTCTTCCATTTTCACATTTAAACTTATCACCCCTCCGTCTTCAACTTTCAACTTATTTTCCCCGCCATCATTGTTTAAAACATAAATAACTGGTTTGGTTGTTAAAAGATTTAAAGACTTAGCTAATAATTTCTCTTCATCATTTAAGCTAAGCTGGCGGGCGGGCTTGCCGGCAGAAAGCACTTCTTTAAAACGGGAAAGTAAGTCAACGGATTTAACCGACTCTTTGTCTCCGCTTTTGGCTTCTTTAGAAACTTTAGCGAGCCGTTTTTCCACCGTGGATAAATCAGCCAAAATTAATTCGGTATTGATAGTTTCCCTGTCGTCGGCCGGGTCAATCTTGCCGCTCACATGGATAACATTCTTATCAGTAAATCCTCTTACCACTTCGCAAATAGCGTCGCACTCGCGGATATGGGATAAAAATTGATTGCCCAGCCCTTCGCCAACACTGGCTCCTTTTACCAGACCGGCAATATCCACGAATTCTACGACGGTCGGAATAATTTTTGCCGGCTTGGAAATTACCGCGATTTTTTCCAGCCGTTCATCCGGAACCTTAACTACGCCGACATTAGGATCAATCGTACAAAAAGGATAATTAGAGGCCTCGGCCTTATTTTTGGTTAAAGCGTTAAATAAAGTTGATTTTCCGACGTTGGGCAGGCCAACTATGCCAATAGATAAAGACATATCTTAATTAAATTCCAAACTCTAAATCCTAAATCCTAAACAAATTCAATCCGCCAGCTGGCGGACAAAATTCAAAACTCTAAAATTACTGTTTAGAAAACTTGATAACTTGAATTTTGGATTTGTTTAGAATTTATCACCGCCGCAGCGGGAGAGTTTAGAATTTGGGATTTAGAATCTTATTTATAACTATCACATTCAGACAATTCCATCTTAGGATTTAACTCTAATAAAGTCAATCATGTTCAGCAATAAAAAAGGGGCCCAGACAGGCCCCTTCTTACATATATTAAAGAAGTTATAATTTTTTGGCCAGATGCTGAGCCCCAGCCCCAAAGGTCTGTTTCTAATCCATCTAAAAAGATAGATAAGAAAATCCCTTTCCTTCGGGGATGAAAGCTTTTCTGCCGACTTAAGAAAAGGCAACTTTTCACCGGTTTGTGGTAAAACCTGATAAAAATATTTTAGCTATCAGATTCTACCTTTCCTTTGTTTTTGTTTTTAATTTGCCACGTCGGCGTTAGCAAAATTAAACTAGTGAAAAGCAAAGAAATTACCCTAAAAAACTAATTTTTAGGAAAATCTCTTTAAAAACCTTAAATTTTAAAGAATATTTAAAGAATATCTATTTATTGTTCTACTACTATAATACCATATAAAAACCAAAGGGTCAACTCTAAACTTGTTTTTAAATATTTGTCTAAAATAAGCTAATCTTAATCAAAATCAACCCTACTATTATTTTTAAAACCTTAGTTTTCCACACTTAAGTCTACTAAAACGTGGACTTAAGTCCTATACTTATCCACATAAATAACAAGTTATC
>JAQTSG010000065.1 GCA_028711415.1 Patescibacteria group bacterium
CAGCATTCTTTTAGAAAAGTGGCCTGAATACGACAAGGATTTGATTGAGGAAGGCAAGATTACTTTGATTATCCAGATTAACGGCAAGATGCGGGATAAGCTAGAAATACCAGCCGGACTTACTCAAAAAGAGGCCGAAGGGTTGACATTAAGCCAAAAAAAGGTTAAAAATTTGATATTGGGTAAGGAAATCAAAAAGGTTATCTTTGTGCCGGGCAAGCTAATTAATATCGTTATCTAAACTATGTGCGGCATTATCGGCTATATAGGTAAGCAAAAAGATATCAATATAGGAATTTCTGCTTTAAGAAAGTTGGAATATCGAGGCTATGACTCAGCCGGTCTGGCCGTTTTCAATTCGGATCAAAAAGAGATTTTATGTTTAAAAAAAGCCGGACGCATTGATAATTTGGAAAAAGAAGTTTTATGTTCCAATCTCGCCCTACAAGGCAATACTTCTTTATTCCATACCCGCTGGGCCACTCATGGGGGAGTAACCGACGGTAACGCTCATCCTCATTTTGATTGCAAGAAGAATATTTATTTAGTTCACAACGGCATTATAGAAAATTACAGAGAATTAAAAGATTCTCTGGAAAAAGAAGGCCATGTTTTCACTTCTCAAACTGATACGGAAGTAGCTTCGCATTTAATTGAGAAATTCTTTAAGGGCAATTTGGAAAACGCCGTCAGAGAAGCCTTAAAGCACATTAAGGGCGCTTACGCTTTGGCTGTCATGGCCAAAGAAGATCCGAATAAGCTGGTGGCAGCCCGCCTTTCTAGTCCTTTAGTTATCGGCATTTCTGAAACCGATGGTTATATGGTGGCCTCTGACGCTACGGCCTTGGTTTCATATGCCAAAAAGATCATCAACCTTGATGATAATGAAATAGCCGTGATGAGCCCCAGCGACTTTTTCATCCTTAAGGAAAAGCAGCCGGAAATCTTAGAAACAAAATCAGAAGACATTCAAAAAGGCGGCTATCCTCATTTTATGCTCAAAGAGATTATGGAAGAGCCGGAAGCTATAGAAAACTCTATTAAAGGAAGATTAATTCCGGAAGAGGGATTGGCTCGTTTGGGCGGTTTGCAGAATGTTACCGAAGAATTGAGAAAAATGAAGCGCTTGCTCTTAGTCGCCTGCGGCACCGCTTCTTACGCCACTTTGGTTGGTAGATATATGTTAGAAGAATATGCCGGCATTGCCGTTGAAGCGGATATCGGTTCAGAATTTCGTTACAGAAAGCCGGTGATTGATGAAGGCACAGCTATGCTTTGTGTTTCTCAATCAGGAGAAACAGCAGATACCTTAGCCGCGCTAAAAGAAATGAAAAGAAAGGGCATGTTGACTTTAGGTGTGGTTAACGCCGTTGGCAGTAGTATAACAAGAGAGACAACGGCTGGAATCTATAACCATATTGGTCCGGAAATAGGAGTGGGGGCAACCAAATCATTTATTTCCCAATTGACTATTATGGCTTTGCTGACCTTATTTTTAGGTAGGCAAAGGAATTTAAGTTTGATTAAGGGCCAGAGAATAGCTCAAGATATCCAGGGATTGCCTGATAAGGTTAGGGCTGTTTTGGCTACACAAAACGCTAAGGTTAAAGAAATAGCCGAAAAATACGCTCACTTTAATAATTTCATATTCTTGGGCAGAAAATACAATTATCCTATTGCCATGGAAGGAGCCTTAAAATTAAAAGAGATTGCTTATCCTACGCATGCTGAAGGTTATGCCGCCGGCGAAATGAAACACGGCCCCATCGCTTTGGCCGACGAGAATTGTCCTTTTATTATTATTGCTCCAGTCGATAGCGTTTATGAAAAAGTCATTTCTAATATGCAAGAAGTTAAGGCCAGAAAGGCTCCAATTATTGCCATCACTACAGAAGGGAACGAAGCGATAAAAGAATTAGCTGATGACGTAATTTATATACCTAAGACTTCGGAAATGTTAACCCCGATTTTAACTACTGCGCCTTTGCATTTGCTCGCTTATCATATGGGAGTTTTAAAGGGTTGCGACGTGGACAAGCCGAGAAATTTGGCTAAATCCGTAACTGTGGAATAAATTAATGGAACTCTTAGACAAAAAGTCCAACAAGAAAATAATTTTATTGGGCAATGAGGCCATCGTCAGGGGAGCCCTGGAAGCAGGGGTCCAATTTGTTTCCACGTATCCGGGCACTCCGGCTTCGGAAATAGGCAATTTATTCTATAAAATCTCTTCCAAAAGAGGTAACTATTTTGAATTTTCCACTAATGAAAAGTTAGCTATGGAGGCCGCCATGGGCGCTTCTTTTTCCGGTTTAAAAACCTTAGTGGCCATGAAAAATTTCGGAGTTAATGTGGCTTCTGATGCTCTTTTGCCTTTCGTCTATATCGGAGCCAAGGGCCCTACAGTTTTTATGGTCGCCGACGACCCTTCTTGTCACAGTTCGGCCCAGACAGAAGAGAATACTAGGGCTTTCGCTTATTTGGCCCAGTTGCCGGTCTTAGAACCATCTGATCCGCAGGAATGTTTGGAATTCACCAAATTAGCCTTTAAACTTTCAGCTCAATTTAAGATTCCAGTCATGCTGAGAACCACGACCAGAGTGTCTCATCAGAAAATGCCGGTGAGAATGGGTATTTTGCCAGAGAAAGTTACGCCTAACGGGAAATTTGTCAAAAATCCGAACCGCTTCATTACCATGCCTCCGAGAGTTTTGGGAATGAAAAAGGAACTATTGGCTAAAATCAGCGAAATGCAAAAAATAGCCGAAAAGTCATTAATCAACCGGGAAGAAAATATCGG
>JAQTSG010000066.1 GCA_028711415.1 Patescibacteria group bacterium
AAATCCCTTGGGGCCATCCCGCTGTCCAAAATGCCATACGCCCATTGAGAAAGATTGGAAAGTATGTTCCAATTGTGATTTAAATCTTCGGATTGTTTGTCCTTTCTGCGGCAAAACGACATTCTTTGGAGAGCATTGCGAGGATTGCGGCGCTCGGCTATTGGTTACTTGCCCTAACTGTGATCAAGAGCAGCCGCCATTAAGTGACAATTGTATTAAATGCGGCAAGCCCTTAACCCCGAAGTCGAACAAATAATAAATAGTTAATAATAAAATTTAAATATATGTCTCTTCAACCATTTACCGATAACTTTGCCGATAACTCTACGGAAGCTGGATTTCAGTTTACTTTTTCCTGCGCTGTTTGCGGTGAAGGGTATAAAACAAAGTTTATTGAGGCAAAATCAACGAAAAAAGGTAATTTATTAAAAGCAGTTGGCGGTATTTTCGGTGCCGCCGCTCAAATAGCTGGGAAATATAGTGTTGGTTATGGCATTGAAAGAGCTACTGATGTAATCGCCGGCAGGCATGAGGGGATGTCGCCAGAGTGGCGAAAAGAATATGACGCGGCCCTTGAGCAGTCTCAGGCGGAGGCTAAGGCTCATTTCCACCGCTGTCCAAAATGTACCCAATGGGTTTGCGAAAACTGTTGGAACGAGCAGGAAAATTTATGCGTAAGTTGCGCGCCCAGGGAAGCGGTTGAGGTAGCATCGGCTCGGGCTAAGAAAAAATCTGAAGATATCGCAGCCAAAGCGGCTGGTACTAAAGTTTTTACTGGCGAGATAGAGGCAAAACAGACCTTATGTCCTGCTTGCGGGAAACCGGCTGGCGCAGGGAAATTCTGTGTTAACTGTGGGGCTTCTTTAAGCCTGGTTAAATGCCCAAAATGTGGAGCTAAAAATCCAGCCGGGGCTAGATTCTGCGGCAACTGCGGAGCAAAATAACCAAACAGAAAAATTATATGGATGAGGCAATTTTTGTGCCCCAGAACATATTTAAAGTTGCAGGCAAGGGTTTAGTTATCTCCGGTTTTTTGAAAAGCGGTGTTTTAAGGCCGGGGATGGTGGCAGAAATAAAAAAGCAAAAAATAACGCTTCTCGGTATAGAAACGCTCAACCAAAAAGTGGAAAAAGTTAAAGGGACGGATCCGGCTGCCAAGTTATTGGGGATAATTTTGCCCCAAACCGCAGAAAAACTTTTAACAAGTTTTGGAAGTCAAGAGCTAATTTTTAAAGAATAAATTATATGACTGAACAAAATCTTAACAATCAGCCGCTAAGCGGGAGCCCTTTAGGGCTGGAACAGTCAGTACTGAAACAAATTAGTGGCCAAACAAAAAAGTCAAAAAGAAAGAAGAAGGAGCCAGCTGTTATTTTGCAGACTAGCGGCAGCTTTGTTTTAACTGACGAAGTTGGAAAGGAAATTGAATCAGGTCAGGCGAAATTTATTCTTGATGAAGAAAAATTTTCTATCCTTTCAGAAAGTGGCAAGGCAATTTCCTTGCCCTTAAGTGATATCAGCGATTTTTTTGCTGAAGAATATAAAATTAGCTTGTCGTTTTGGGGCGGTGGGAAAGTATTAGTTTCAGAAATGGGCTATCAATATGATGACTTCGTGAAGGCGCTTACTAAACTTCGTCACGAAATAATCCAAAAAGAGCTTTTAATGAAAGAAAGCGGTAAAAAAGCCGGCTTTAGGGGGGATTACGATTATCAAAAAGATGGAGAAAAGCGATCAGGGGAGGCAGAAGTTGAGATTTACGACACGGGCTTGGTGATAAAACCAGAGCAAGGAGATTTAATCAGGATTCCCTTTACTGAAATTACCGATTTTTCTGAAAAAGATTATAAGATTTCAATCATGGCTGGATTCGCCCTCTCGTTGTCTAATTTTGGAGAAAGATTTGACTCTTTGAGAGGGGCCCTACGGGAAGCATTGAATGAATTATCCCTAAAAACCCAGTTAACTCTAAAAGAGCTTCTGCCGGACCTTGACCCTTTGACCGTCCAAAGAGCAAGCGAGCTTTTAAAAGACGGTCAGGCAGTAAGCAAAGACGAGATTGATAAGATTTCGCCCAAGATCTGGCTCAATTTAGAGAAAAAATTGGAATCTTTGAATATCAAAGAGTCTTATGATTTTTTAAAGTCTTTATCTAAAGTTGAACGAATCTTTATTGGAGTTAAACGGGATTTGATGGGCGATTTAACGGGAGAATACATTTGGTTTTTAGTGCCGGTTTTTTCTAAAAAAGGCGGTGATTATCTTGCAATGGAGGCGGCTTCAACCATTGAGGGCGGCGGCAAAGCCACTTATTTTTTCAAAATTCCAAAAGGAGAAGATTTAGATGATTTAATTAAAAAGATTAATCGTTGTATGCTGGCCATCAATTTTCGCCGGGAACCTATTTATCTGTCAGACGAAGATTTGGAAAAACCAAATTACTCAAAATACAAGATAGCAATCAGCAAGATTCCGGAATTGAAGCTCCTTCGCCAGCTTTTTTGCGGCAGGGTTGTACATGCTTCGCCGGAAAATTGGAAAGAGAACGTCAGTGATCTTATTAATAAAAATATTTAATTTAAAAGTATTAAAACGTTTAAAGCCGCCAATCAACAGTAAGGCCCCTAATGAAATACTTGATCTCTCCTATCGCCACGCGGGCAATTTTTTGGTAAAATAGACAAAAGGTCATCTTAAATTTAAAATAGTAAAAATATGGAAGAAAAAGCACAAGGTTCTCAAAAAAATACAGCCATG
>JAQTSG010000067.1 GCA_028711415.1 Patescibacteria group bacterium
TATCCTTATGCCCGCCATTACTTAACAAACGTGAAAGAAAGGTTTAACGGGTATTGGAATAACCATTTTTCCACTATTGGCATTATCGGCATGAATGAAGCTTTGCTTAATTTCGCGCCGATAAGAAGTAGTATTATTGCGCCGGCCGGGAAAGAGTTTGCCCTAGGAGTGCTAAATTATATGCGGGAGAAAATGATGGATTACCAAAATAAGACCAACCATCTTTATAATCTTGAAGCCACGCCGGCAGAAGGGACTTCAAGGCGGCTTTCCCGGATTGATAAAGATAAATATCCAGAGATTATCGTCGCTAACGAAGCCGCGGTCCGGGAAAGGAATGCCGCTCCCTTTTATACTAACTCTTCCCAGCTGCCGGTGAGCCATACCGATGATTTGTTTGAGGCTCTGGATTTGCAGGATGATATCCAGATTAAATATACGGGCGGGACAGTCTTTCATTCTTTTATCGGCGAAGCCCTGCCTTCGGCGGAAGCGGTTAAAAAATTAGTAAAGACCATCGCTCATAATTACCATCTGCCTTATTTTACCATTACTCCGACTTTTTCCGTCTGCCCTAAGCATGGTTATATCGCCGGTGAGCATCAATTCTGCCCGAAGTGCGATGAAGAAATCGGTTATGTGGAGGGCGGCGGACCTAAAAAAGAGGAAATTTATGTTGCCGCGCCAAGAGATGAGGATGATTCCTCTAAATTTGATAGAGATATTATCGGGGCGATAGCTTAGAATGATACTAATAAATACAAATAGACTAAAAATAATAATTTCAATTTATTTAGCCCTACATTCCGAGTGCTCGGGATTGTAAATTGTCACCCAAAGGGTGATCAACCTCTGGCTGAAAAATTGTAAATTGATTGATTATGTCTCCAATAAAAACAAAAAGACAAGAATGCGAAGTTTATAGCCGGGTCTGCGGCTATTTGCGGCCGGTCAAACAATGGAATGACGGCAAGCAGGAAGAGTTTTTAACCCGGAAAACATTTAAGATTAAGGCGGAGTAGAATTGATGATACTTTCATGATAATCGGCGGTTTACAAAAATTTAGCTTACTTGATTATCCAGGGAAGATCGCGGCTATTATCTTTACGGAAGGGTGTAATTTTCGCTGCCATTTCTGCTATAACCCTATGCTTGTCTGGCCCGAGAAAAAGGCCGGCAGGTTAAAAAATATTTCGTCAATGAACCCCGTTAAATCCGCATCGCAGTTAAACGGGGTGAACCAAAAGGATCATACTCTCGTAAAAGAGGATGGTCTTTTTGATTTTTTAGCCAAAAGGAAAAATAAGCTGGAGGGGGTGGTGATTACCGGCGGCGAGCCGACTCTTCATCCGGATTTACCCGAATTTATAAAAAAAATTAAGGATTTAGGGTATTTGGTAAAGCTTGACACTAACGGGACTGATCCGGAAATGCTTAACAAATTAATAAAAAAAGAATTAGTGGACTATATCGCTATGGATATAAAAGCGCCAGGGGATAAATACAAAAAAGTGGTTGGCGTTCAAGTTGATTTCAAAAAAATTGAAAAAAGTGTTAGAATAATAAGAGAAAGCGGACTGCCCCATGAATTCAGGACCACGATGGTGCCCGGCCTTTTAGAAAGGGAAGATATAGCCAAAATCGGCAAAATTGTTAAAGGGGCGCAGAATTGGTTCCTGCAGAAATTTAAGAGCGGAACAGACTTGGTTGATGAAAGCTTCCAGAGTTTATCGCCGTTTAAAGATAAAGAGATGGAAGAGATGGTTAAAATGGGAAGAAAGTATGTTAAGAAATGCGAAGCGAGATAAAATTACAAATTACAAATTTATCACAAATATTACAAATTGGAATTTATAATTTAGAATTATTTGTGTTATTTGTGATAATATTTGTGAATTTGTAATATAAAAATATGGAAGACGAAATAAAAAAACTTTTAGAGAAAAATTTAAAGCTGGCGGAAGAAACGCATAAGATGGTAAGGAGTATAAAAAGCTATATGTTTTGGCAAAACGTCTGGGGTTTTTTAAAGATTTTAATTATTGTTGTGCCGATTGTTATAGGCATTATTTATCTGCCGCCCCTGATTAAAGATGTCTTCCGGCAATATCAGAGTTTACTGGGCGGAGAAGGCGGTCTAAATTCAGAAAGTGGCAGCGGTAGTCTTTTAGAAAATTTTTTAAAGAGTGGCGGAGGGATTATTCCGGCGGAGTTGGAAAAAAAGCGCTAATTATGGAACTATCGATTTTTGAAAAAGCAGTTCTGGAAGCGGCTAGGAAAATTCCGGCTGGCCGGGTAACGACTTATGGAGAAATCGCGAGACTCTTGGGGCGGCCCAGAGCCAGTCGGGCTGTCGGCAACGCTTTAAACAAAAATCCCTATTCTCCGGTTGTTCCTTGCCACCGGGTGGTAAAAAGTGACGGGCAAATTGGCGGGTTTAATAGGGGCGTCGCCGCTAAAGTTAAAGTGCTTACCAAAGAGGGAGTGAAAGTGAAAAACGGGAAGATAGTTGATTTTCAGAAGTTATTTCACCATTTTTAATTTTTTATATTTTATTTTTTATTTCTAAGGGCATGGATAAGTCAATTACAATTTTTGCCGAGACAACTTTCCACAACGAAAGGAGAAAATTTGGCATAAAAGAGGACGACCGGCGCCGCCATATGTATTTGACCGGGAAAACCGGTATGGGCAAATCAACGGTTCTGGAAAATATGATTGTGGAGGATATCCGGTCCGGCCGGGGC
>JAQTSG010000068.1 GCA_028711415.1 Patescibacteria group bacterium
TGCAGGTGGCCGATTAAATGCCATTGCGTTTTTTTGCCAATTGTTGCATATTTCTCACCTGCTTCCTTGACGTAATTTTCGCCAATTATCGTAGCGCCGGCTGAAATTGCCTCTTCGATTTGAGCAACCGTCCTTGTTTTAGTAACAACCACCAACTCTACATTCGCGGGGATATCGTTTCTGATTTTTATAAAATTTTCTTTAATCATACTGCCCTAGCGCAAACAAAATACACCTTGCGGTTATAGATTTTCTTTATTATAAGCCCTAAATCCAGTATTCTTTTGATCTGTCTTGCTAAGATATCTTTTTCCAGGCCCACTGATTTTTCCAAATCTCTCATCGTGGCCGGCCTTATGTTTAAATATTTCATAATATCGCTCTGCGCGCTTTCTGGAGCTCCACCGGCATAGCCTGTAGTTCCTTTTTTGTTTGTGCCTGTGGTGGAGCGACGTCCCGCTCCGCAGTTTGACCGCGGGCCGCCGAAGGCGTAGCTGCGGTCATCTGGCAAAGGGGTTGAAAAATTCTTTTGCGCGGCTTTATAAAACGAAGATACTATTTCACATTTTTTGCCTATTATCTTTTTTATTTTCTTAACCCTTTCGTAATCCGGTAAAGCAATACTGGCTCCTGCCGGCCTTATCGGTAAATTAAGCTGCACCTTATCCGGCTTAATTTTAGCTACAAGTTTTTTAAAAATTCCGGCTTCCTTTAGCGAATCGTTAATGCCGCCTAAAAGCATTATTTCAAGCCAGATTTTTCCTTTAAATTCTTTTCTTAAATTAATCAAACCGTCGACTATCTTTTTAAGGGTTATTTGTTTATGCGGCTTATCAATGCGGGAAAAACTTTTATTCGTCGCAGCGTCAAGAGAAGGTATTATTAAATCCGCTTTTTCTAATTCCTTTCTGACTTCTTTTTTATACAAAAGAGAAGAATTAGTTATGACGCAAACGCGGTATTTGTTATTAGTTGCTTCCCTGATTGTATCTATTATCTTATCGAGGCTTTTATGCAGTGTCGGCTCTCCTGAGCCTGATATTGATATATAATCAATTTTTGGGTTGCGATTTATTATTTTTGTAAGCTCTTTCTTAAGCTCAACCGGGTCAACGTAAAAAAATCTTTTTATTGTCTTTTTCGTAGTTTCACCCAGCTGGCAATATACGCAATTGAATGTACACAACTTTTTGGGCGTAAGGTTAACGCCCAAGGAAAAACCCAATCTTCTTGAAGGAACTGGCCCATAAAAATAACTCATATGATTAGATCAAAGACAAAAGACCGAAAGCTAAAGACTTTATTGACTATCATTATTACTAAGACTGATAAATGCTGCGTTTGCTGATATTATAAGCAAAATGAGGAATCAGACAAGGATTTTATCGTTTCGTTGAATAGATTGATTTTTAAGCAAAAAGTGCTATTCTTATTTCAGGACGATAAAAAAACATAAACTCGCTATTTATTGTTAGATAAATATATGAATATTTTAGTGTTGGCTTTTGTACTTATTGCTTTGGTTATATGGCGATTCGTTTTTTCCAATTTGTTTCAATTGATATATAAAACAAGCATTTCCATTCGAGAAAAAGTTTTCCCAGATATCCATAAAACAACTACCACCTTGATATCGCTATCATCATCTGCGATAATTCTAACCTTTTCCGTATTAAAATTTGTTGAGATTAAAAATATGGTTATGAAAAATTATTTGGTTATGTCATGGATTGGTTTTACATTAACTGTAGTTTCTGGAATAATCGCTATGTTATTGTTGTATGTTGCACGAACACAAAACCTTATCGTTCTTAATTCGATGGAAAGGATAAGGAGCGATAAAAGTGCAATTAAAGAATTAGATTATATTAAAACCGCGATCAAATCAGAAAAAGTATTTAATGGTTTTCTGTATGTCCAATTTGTTTCTTTCGTTGGCTCTATGATATTGCTAGTATTATTTATAATAAAAAATGTTTAGTAACCATCAGCGTTTATTATATTTTTAGGCACTGCGTAGAATCGCTAAATTGCGTGTCAATTAAAAACAATCCAATAGTAATAGCAAAAGTGATTACTATCAGAGATAAAACCTATGGTGGTGTTATTTAAATTTTATTTTAAATTCTTTAAGGGCGGATTTAAGGTTATCCAGATTACGACGGTTGGTAAGCAAAGTATAATTTTCGGTATCGATAAAAAAAACATCCTCAAGGCCAACGACAAGGACATTTTTCTTTAAATTATTTAAATATATAAGGTTGTTGCTTCCGTTATGAACAAAAACTTTTCCTCTTTTTACATTTCCGGATTTATCCTTCGGCAAAGATTCATATATCGCATGCCAGGTGCCGAAATCCTGCCAGAAAAAACTCGCCTTAACTAATCTCGCGCTGGTAGTTTTTTCCATAATTGTTTTATCAAAAGGAGAATCTTCTATTTTTTCATATAAACTGCGCAAGGCGCTCTCGTAAGCGTCTTTCTTAAAAATACCCAGAAAATCATTATAGTAGGGGTAATATTTTTTGTATTCTTTATCGAGCGTGGAAAGGCGGGATATAAACATACCGCTGTTATAGAAAGAATTGCCGCGGCGTATAAGCTCTTCCGCCGCGGGGCGAGTCGGTTTTTCAACAAATTTTTTTATCGAAAAAATACCTTTTTCTACTTCCTCTTCTATCTGGATATATCCGA